>CANRKI010000020.1 GCA_947631175.1 uncultured Flavobacterium sp. | reverse complement strand
AGGTATTATCAAACCAGAATTCCTTTTCCACAACAAAATTTTACATATGAATATTCTTAACTGGATTTTCATCATCCTAACAATATGGAAAGCATATTACATTATGTGGGCTTTCATGCACTTAGAAGGTGAAAAAGCAGGTTTAAGATGGTCTGTTGTTGGTACACTTTCTTTTTTAATTGTTTACATAGTAGCAATTTTTTTAACAGAAGGTGACTACGTATATGAAGTTTTTCAGAATTCTTCTTACAGATGGATATTCTAAACGATATATTATCATAAAAAAAGGCGGTTTTATAACCGCCTTTTTTTATTTTTGTACTCAATATTAAAACGTTATAAATATCATGCAAGAATTTCCTGAATCTAAAAAATCTAAAATAATTAAACTTACCGTTTGTATTGTTTTATTTTGTTTACCAATTGCCTTTTATGTTTTCTTTGCATCTGGTAAAAATGGATTTACCAAACTTCCTATTGTTACCGAAAATATTAGTGATATCCCAACTTGGACCTCTTTATCTAATGATACCATATCTCTTAAAGAAAAAATAACAATACTTGGCTTTCCTGGCTACGATGTGTTAAAAGAAAAAGGAAACTCTTTTAATCTACTTCAAAAAATATATAATAAAAACCGTGACTTTCACGATTTTCAATTGGTTTATATCCTTCCAATTGGAACCGAAGAACAAGCAAAACAGCTTTTAACCGAACTTGATCCTCTTTCTGATTTATATCGTTGGAACTTTGTTTTTGCTCCCGAAAATCAAATTCAAGAGTACTATAATAAATTAGGTTTGGTAGGTAAATTAAATGATAAATTTGCTACTACTAATGTGTTTATTGTAGATAAAGACTTAAATTTACGTGGTCGTAAAGGTTATAATAAAAAAGAGGATGATAATCAGTACAAAGAAGGTTACAATACCATTTCTGCTGCTGAGCTTCATAACGAAATGAATGATGATGTTAAAGTTATTTTAGCCGAATATCGACTTGCTTTAAAAAAGAATAACCGTAATATTATTGTAAATGAATAAGAATAAAAGTTACATCGGAATTTCGTTTATTGTTCTAATCTTCGGAATCTATTTCATACCTAAAATTTTATCCAAATTTCAAAAATCTGATCTTGTAGAGGTTGGTGTGGCACCAAGTTTTGAGCTAATAAATCAAGACGGTAAAACAATCACCAACGATTTTTACAAAGGTAAGGTTTACATTGTCGAATTCTTTTTCACAACTTGTCCAACCATTTGTCCGATTATGAATCGTAATATGGTCGAGATTCAAAACGAATTTTACGGAAATCCTAAATTTGGTATCGCATCCATTTCTATCGATCCTAAAACAGATACCGTCGAACAACTTAAAAAATATGCCGAAGGTATTGGTGCTAAACACTACAACTGGCAATTTTTACGCGCCGATGGCGATTATGTTTATAACCTAGCCGAAAAAGAGTTTAAACTTAATGCTGGTGTTGATGCAAACGCTCCAGGTGGATTTTATCACTCAGGCAGTTTTGCTCTTATCGATAAGGAAGGTAAAATCAGAACACGTAAAGACGAATATGGTAACCCAATGGTTTTTTACGACGGACTTAGCCAAGAAGGCGTGAAAATGATTAAAGAAGATATTAAAAAGTTAATCGAAGAATAATATGGAACAGATTCAAGACGCAAAAAAATACAACAAATTAATTACTGTAGTTTCAATTGTTATTCCGCTTGTTGTTGCTTTATTATTTGGTGTAAAACTAAAAGATTTTGGTTTTGATGTAGAACCTCTTGGTTTTTTACCTCCAATTTACGCAACAATTAATGGTTTAACAGCCGTTTTACTTACCACCGCTGTAATCGCTGTAAAAAACGGTAAACTTAAATTACACGAAAGCTTAATTAAAGTTGCAATGTTATGTTCAATATTATTTTTAGTAATGTACGTAGCATATCACATGACATCGGATTCAACACCTTTCGGTGGTGAAGGTGCCATCAGAACCGTGTATTTTTTCATTTTAATTACTCATATTGTTCTTTCAATCGTAATCATTCCAATCGTTTTAGTTACGTATGCACGCGCAATGGTAGGTAATTTCCCACAGCACCGCAAAATCGCTAAATACGCATTTCCATTATGGTTATACGTTGCCGTTACAGGTGTTATTGTTTATATCATGATTTCCCCTTATTATGTACACTAATTTCAAAAAAATACTATTCACACTTTTACTATTCGCTTTTACTTTTCCAGCGTCAGCACAATGCGCTATGTGTAGAGCCGTTTTAGAAAGTGAAGAATCGGGCGTAACTGCCGAGGCTGTTAACGACGGAATTGTTTATCTAATGGTTTTTCCGTATATTTTAGTTGCAGTAGTTGGTTTTATCGTTTACCGAATTATGAATAAAAAAGATAAAGAAAAAGAGACCGTTTAAGTCTCTTTTTTTTATTTGTAGCCAATCGTTTGGGAATAAAATAAACCATTTTCCTGCTTTTCGCTTTATCTTTTGTTCTATAAAATAGCAGCCATTTTTATAAGTTATACAAAACAAAAGGATGCCGCTACAATCAGGGCTATTTATCAATCAACATTACAAAATAGTCAGTAAAAATTAATTCTTAATTTTACTCCATTCCATCAATCTTGATATTCACATTTCCACTCGCTTTAATAAAACTAACAATAGCATTATCTAAAAGCTCAAATTTCTCAAACTCTAAATTATCCAGTTTCCCGTTAATAAATACCCCTTTTATAGGCGAGTAATTGTTTAAAAAAGGTTGCATCGTTTGTTTGCCAACTTGTAAATCTTGTGCAATACTATATTTACAATTCTCCTGAATTTTCTTTAAAATTACGCCATTCAACAACCAATTTGCCGATTTGTGTAAAACGTTTCTTGTATCCAAAACATAATCTAAATTTTCAAAATACAATTCTTGTGTTTCGCTATTAAACTTGGGTAATCCGCTTAAATAAATTGTACCGTTTAGTGAGCCGTTCATCGTTAAAGCAATAATCATATTGCTGTTTTTTTGCCATAATTCCACATGGTCAATCGTGATTTTTTTGTTTCCAGAAGCAAAAGTTTGCCCTTTAAAATTATTCGTAATCACTCGCGAGGCACTCGCGTAAGTCGAAATAGCAGCGACAGTTCCGTTAAAATTATTCGGAATATTTTTTACTCGTGTAAATGCCACTTTATCCCAGTTGGTATTTTGTTTGGGTTTGTCGCCAATTAAAGTTTGTATGGCACATTTTAAACCTAAATTCATAACAACTTTATCGGGCATCAGTTGGGCATCGGTTGCATAAACTTCACTCGGATTTATGGTTAACCAAGTTTCAAATCCTTCATTAGCTAAATAAGGTTCAGAAAGTTTTTTTAAAGCTGCTGTAACCTGAGGTTTAAAGTCACAAGTTTTTAAAATAGCATCATCTATTTTTTGGGCAATATCTTTTTTAAACCAATTTAAGGCCGGATTCACAATATAAGTTATCGCCATTTGTTTGCCTGCAATTTGCACCGTTGGACTTTCGTTCCACTGTGTTTTTTCAATTGTACTTTGTGTTTTTAATTTCCAGTTTGATAAACCTGCTAAGCTTTGTAACGTAATTTTACCACTTAAATTAAATTCTCTCGTATCATTCAAACCCATAAAATTGGTCCCATATTTGTATTTGATCCAAATTTTTAAAGGCAGTTCCGATTTTATTTTTCCTTTTTCATAACTTAATTCAATATTACTCTGCTTCCAAATCTTCATTTCAATATCATCATCAGCTAAAATACTATCATGATAAATTAAACCCACTAAATTTTGGTTTAAGGCTTTTTGTATGTCTTTAATTTTTATTTCGACAGGCATACCAACGTACGATGTTTTTGTAAGATAAGCGATATTTGATTTGCTTACAGCTTCTGGCTTTATAGCTTGTATTTTGTTGGTGGTGCCACAGTTTTGTATGCAAATACTTAGGAGTACTATTCCACAAATTTTAAATATTGATTGCAGTTTCATTATTCTTTTTTATTTTTTTTGTAACATTTTTTTCCTTTTCACGTCTTATGTAATAAATAGTAAATAGCTACTATTTTGTAAATCAAATATCATGAAAAAATATTTCTTTTTTAATGCTTTTTTTGTCGGAATATTTTTTATTTCAAACACATTAAATGCCCAAAATAAAACTTGGACATTAGAAGAATGTGTGCAACATGCATTAAGTAAAAATATCTCGGTTCGAAATACAGAATTGGATGTTAGACTTGCAGAAATAAATAAAAAAGATGCGAAAGCTGGATTTTTACCGTCTATTAATGCAAGTGCTAATCACTCTTGGAACGTTGGTTTAAACCAAAATATTACAACAGGTCTGCTTCAAAATCAAACAACTCAATTCTCATCTATTGGTGCGCAAGCAGGAATTGATATTTATAAAGGTTTACAAAATCAGTACAATCTTCGTCGCACAACTTTAGCAGTTCATGCAAGCAGATATCAACTTCAAAAAATGCAAGAAGATATAAGTTTAAATGTGATTAACTCGTATTTGCAAATTTTATTTAGTAAAGAAGCATTACGTGTGCAACAAGAGCAATTAAACTACGATACCAAACAATTGGAACGTATTACAAGTTTAGTAGACGCTGGAAATGTGCCAAAAGGTGATTTGTTAGATATTAAAGCTACTGTTGCTAAGGACGAACAGAATGTTATTGTTGCTGAAAACAATGTTTTGTTGGCTAAAATCAGCTTAAGTCAATTGTTACAACTTGACGATTTCGAGGATTTTGACATTCAGGATTCCGCATACGAAACCAAGGACAGTGCTGTTTTATTAGAAAATGCTGCTACAATCGTTAAAAAGGCAAAAGAAACGAGAACAGAAATTAAAATAGCGGAAAGCAATATAAATTTAGCTGAAAAAGATTTGCAAATTGCAAGAAGTAGATATCATCCTACTTTACAAGCGTATTATAATTTTAACACGCGTGCGGCTTATTCTGACCAAGTGGTTGGTTATTTACCTAATGCAAACAATCCTTTTTCTGTGGTAGGAACTGTTGAGGGAACAAATCAAAACGTTGTTGCTCCAAATTTTTCTCCGGTTTTAGGTGGTCCAGATTCAGTATTAGATCAGTTTGATCGAAATAAAGGGCATAGCTTTGGATTTGCTTTATCGGTTCCAATATTAAATGGTTTATCGGTTCGTAATAATGTTGAGCGCAGTAAAGTAAATTTAGAACGTGCTAAACTTACGGCAGAGCAGGAAAATCAGAATCTTGAAAAAACGGTTTATACTGCTTATACGGATACCAAAGCGGCTTTAAAGGCTTATCAAGCGGCAGCTTCTACTTTAACATTTAGAGAACAATCTTTTGAATATGCTCGTGAACGTTATGAAGTTGGGTTAATCAATATTTTTGATTTCACGCAAGCACAAACCTTACTTGTTAATGCTCAGTCCGAAGCATTACGTACAAAATACGATTATATTTTTAAAACCAAAATATTAGAATTTTACTTTGGCATTCCAGTAACTGAATTAACAAAATAAAGATGAAAAAGATTATATACATAGGTGTTGGTACTTTAGCAGTGGTTGTAATTGGTTATTTAACTTTTGGTAAAAATAAAAATGCCGAACATACTACAGTTGATACATATACGGTTGCTTTAAAATCAATAACAGAAACGGTTTCGGCTACCGGAAAAATTCAACCTGAGATTGAGGTTAAAATCGCTTCTGAAGTTTCGGGTGAAATTATTGAACTTCCTATTAAAGAAGGCCAACAAGTTAAAAAAGGAGATTTATTAGTGCGTATAAATCCAGATTTGTACCAATCGGGTGTAAATCGATCGGTTGCTGCATTATCAACAACAAAGGCTGGATTGCAACAAGCCGAAGCGCAGCTTAAAGAATCAAAATTAAGTTTTGAACGTAATAAAACACTTTTTGATAAAGGAGTGATATCTAAGTCAGAATGGGATAAAATTGTATCTGCTTACGAAGTTGCGGTTGCAAATAAACAATCGGCGTACTACAATGTGCAAAGTGCTAGCGCATCTGTAACTGAAAGTCAGGATAATTTACGCAGAACAAATATCTACGCGCCTTCTGATGGAACAATTTCTAAATTAGATGTTGAATTAGGCGAACGTGTTATGGGAACTCAAGGTATGGCAAGTACAGAATTACTTCGCTTAGCAAATCTAGATAATATGGAGGTTGAAGTTGATGTGAATGAAAATGATATCGTAAAAGTTAGTACCGGCGATTTGGCATTGATTGAAGTTGATGCTTACGGAAAAAAAGAATTTACTGGAACGGTTACAAGTATTTCTAACTCATCGGCTGATGCAACTTCGGCAGATCAAGTAACAAATTTTAAAGTAAAAGTTAGAATCAATAAAGATTCATATCTGGATTTAATGGAAGGGAAATCTTTAAGTTATTCTCCTTTTAGACCAGGAATGACCGCAACAGTTGATATTATTACACGTAAAAAAGAGGATATTATAGCTATTCCAATTAGTGCTGTTGTAATGAAAACTGATACGACAACAGTTGTAGATAACGGTAATAATGAAGCAGCTAAAAATACTGAAGTCACTAAATCTGACAAAAAATTTGAATGTGTATTTGTTAAGAATGGTGAAATAGCAAAGCTTAAAGTTGTAAAAACCGGAATTCAGGACGATAGTAATATCGAAATTTTAAGCGGCTTATCAAAAGGAGACGAGGTTATCGTTGGTCCTTATAATGTTGTTTCTAAAGAGCTTGTTAGTGGTAAAAAGGTAACTACACAAGTCAAAAAATAAGTATCCACCAACCATTTATACTTTAATTTAAAAACTCGTTTTAGTACTTTTTGCTAAGATGAGTTTTTTTTATAAATAAAATTAAACGACTTTTAATACCTAATCTTTAGGTTGTATCTTTGCAAAATAAATACAGTAACTATGGGATATATTTTAAATTTAGAGACAGCAACTAAAAACTGCTCTGTTTCTGTTTCAAATAATGAAGAAATAATTGCAATAAAAGAAATCGCTACGCAAGGATTTGCCCATGCGGAAAACTTACATGTATTTATACAAGATGTGTTAACACAAGCCAATTTAACTTTTAAAGATCTAAACGCAATAGCCGTTAGTCAAGGTCCTGGTTCTTACACGGGCTTACGAATTGGTGTATCGGCAGCGAAAGGATTAAGTTATGCACTAAACCTTCCGTTAATTTCTGTTGATACGTTGGCGCTTTTAGCACATCAACTAAAAATCACTGATGGATTAATTGTTCCAATGTTAGATGCACGAAGAATGGAAGTTTTTATGAGTGTGTTTGATTCAACGTACAACCAAGTTAAAGATATATCGGCTGAGATTATTGATGAAAATTCTTTTTCTGATATTTACCAGACACTACATCTAATAGGAGATGGAGCTTTAAAATGTAAAGAATTTTTAAACACATCAAAATTTATTTATCACGATACAATTTTATATCCATCGGCTAATGAGATGGCTAAAATTTCATACAAAAAATATGTATCACAACAGTTTGAGGATGTTGCTTATTTTGAACCCTATTATTTAAAAGATTTTGTTTTAACAACTTCATCTAAATAATTAAAATTTTGTTTTTGTGATTATAAATTGTTTTTTATTTTTGATAAACAACCAACTTTATTTTTATGGAAACGTCAGTATCAAATTTTAATTTAGGATTATTGCTATGGCAATTGTTCTCAATTGCTTTATTAATTACAGTAATTTATTTTGTAATTAAAATTTATAAAAAATACATGAAAAACAAGTTTTAATATAGGATTTAAAAAAAAGGGGATTTTTTAAAAATCCCCTTTTTTATTTATTTAAAAATTGAGCAAGTTTAATAAGATCCGACTCTTTATCTAATTTAGTTTTATTTGTTTTAACAAAAGATTTTAATTCTTCTGATTTTTCAGGAAACATTTTTTCAAGTTCTTTTGTTTTTTTAGGTAACTCAAAATATTTATCACCATATTTAACTATGTAAGAAGATTTTCCTGGGACATATTTTGCAGGTTTAGCAGTGTCATAACCGTTAACAGGTGCTTTAGCGTCAATAAAAGTTATTTTATTTGTTTTAAATAAATTTCTAGAAGATAAATTTATTAACTCAAGATACTCTTTGTTAACGTTGTTCTCAAGATTTGTATAAGTAATTAATTCAAAAGTTAGACCTGTGCTAAAAGCAATTTTATTGTAAACATTATCTAAGACAATAACTTGTCCACTGTCATTTTTATGCTCAAATTTATTTTCGAATGCATTAAAACGTAACGGAAAATCTTTAACACTATCATCAATTTTAGCTTCCAAGAATCCTTCAGTTAAATATTTTGATCCTTGCGCTTCAGATTTCTTATTAATTCCGTATGTATAAAGACTTTGTCCTTGTAGTTGAAAATCTTGTTGTGCATAGTTTGATGTAGTAAATAATCCAACTAATGCTGTGATCATTAATGTTTTTTTCATTCTCAAATTTTTTACAATTGATTAATTTTTGTTCCTTAAATATAAGAATATATATCTTATTAAGATTTTTTTTTTAGTTAAACATCATATTTTTAAGATATAGAAATAATCATACCAAAAATTCGTTATCTAAAAAAAATGATTTTATATCTCTATTTGGTTAGTGCAATTAATATTATTGCATATATATTTGATGTTTTTATTCGGCTTAAATTTATGGCTAAAAACAGCAATATTACTTTGTTTATTAGTGGCAAAAATTAAAGAGTTACCAAAATATTTTTGATTTTCTAGTTGTACTAATTTTAAAGCATCAATTCCTGTAACTACAAAATATTCAAAATCATTTTGCATCCAAAGTTGTAACTGTAACCAATCTGAGAATGCCGAACCATAATCAATAGATGGTAATACCTTTTTAAGCATATTTTGTGTCATTTTTTTGTAATACGATTGCTCAAATATTATAGATAATATCCACAAGTTTTGTCCCATTATGGCATTAGATGATGGTATAACATTGTCTTCAATCTCAAAATGTGTTGCAATAAGTTTGTCATCGTTTTTGTTTTTATACTCAAACAAACCTATATTTTCGTTGTAAAAATTATCTATAACATAATCGGTTAATTGTTTGCTTTCTAAAATATATTCTTCTTTTAAAGTGTTTTGATACAGCTTAATTAAGGCTTTAATTAAAAAGGCATAGTCATCTAAAAATCCAGAAATTGTTACATTATTATCTTTGTAGTTTCGGTATAAAATTCCGGTTTCGTTATCTAATAAAGTATTTAAAATAGTGTTTTTGTTTTTTTCGGCACTATTTAAAAATACATCATCTCCAAAAGCTTCATAACATTCTAAACAACCAATAGCAAACATGGCATTCCAAGCGGTTAAACATTTATCGTCCAATCTTGGAAATTGTCTGTTTGTGTTTCGGTAATTTTTAAGCTTTAAAAGTATTTCGTTATTTTTTGCATTTAAATCGGCAACATTAATTCCGTATTGTTCTGCAATTTCATTTATGTGTTGTGTTTGAATAAATACATAAAAATCATGTTCCCAATAGCCAAAATCGTTAATATTATATAGCTCAGAAAACCAAGTAAAATCCTCTTTTAAAATCTCTTGA
Organism: uncultured Flavobacterium sp.; assembly: GCA_947631175.1. Taxonomy (GTDB): domain Bacteria; phylum Bacteroidota; class Bacteroidia; order Flavobacteriales; family Flavobacteriaceae; genus Flavobacterium. Next base: position 20,864 of record CANRKI010000020.1, on the reverse strand, counting down.
AGCTCTTCTTTCTTCCAATAATAAAAAGCTCCTTCTTGTAATTTATTCTGATGATCTAAACTGTCTGCATCATAAGCACTTTGAACCAATCCGTTTTTTAAAATCCAGTTTTCTTTAATAAAATTATAAGTTTTATAGCAAACATTTTTATAAATAGGATTTTGTGTGCGTTTATAAGCCAATGCATAGGTTTGTAGTAATTGTCCGTTATCGTATAGCATTTTTTCGAAATGAGGAATATGCCATCTAACATCTACCGAATAGCGCGAAAATCCACCATCAACCACATCAAACAAACCTCCATAAGCCATTTTGGTTAAAGTTAAATCTACAAAACTGAGTAGTTCGGGGTTATTTGTATATGATCCGTAATTTTGTAAAAAGTTTAAGTTAGTCGGCATCATAAACTTTGGCGCTCTAGCCGGACCACCAAATTCCCAATCAAAACTTTTTTGCCATTTTGCTATTAATGGTTCTGTTATTTTTAAATCGAATGGATTTTCTACATCTGGCGCATCAATTAACCCAATATGATTTATGCCTAATTGTAATTTATCGGCATATTCTATCATTCGATCCTTACTATTTTCAGAAAGGGCTTGCAGTTCAATCAAAGATTCAATCCAATTTTGTTTATTAACATAGGTTGCCCCCCATACAGGTCGTCCATCTGGTAAACAAACTACATTTAATGGCCAACCACCTTGTCGAATCATTAATTGTAACGCTTTCATATAAATGGCATCTACATCCGGTCTTTCTTCTCGATCGACTTTTATAGATACGAAATGCTCGTTCATTATTTCTGCAACATCATTATCTTCAAAACATTCATGTTCCATAACATGACACCAATGGCAAGCCGAGTAGCCTATTGAGATTACTAATAGCTTATTTTGCGTTTGTGCTTGTTGTAATGAATCTTGATTCCATGCTTTCCAATAAATTGGGTTGTTTTTGTGTTGTAATAAGTACGGGCTGGTTTCAAACTTTAATTCATTCATAATTAGAATATTTTGTTTTTAGTGACGTTTATGTAACTATTAATTAACATTAACTTAATGTTGTTTTAGATTTGCAATTAGACCTTTGCAAATATAAATTTAATTAAAATGTAATGGAGCAATTATACATTATAATGCTTGTTGTATTAGCTGCTTTAGCTGTAATTGATATTACAGTTGGAGTTAGTAATGACGCTGTAAATTTTTTAAATTCGGCTTTAGGTTCTAAAGCTGTAGGTTTTAAAGTTGCCATGATTGTTGCCTCGATAGGTATTTTATGTGGTGCGCTTTTCTCTAACGGGATGATGGAAATTGCCCGAAGTGGTATTTACAATCCCTCGATGTTTAGCTTTAATGAGGTCATGATTATTTTCCTCTCCGTAATGATTGCGGATATTATTTTACTAGATATCTTTAACTCTTTAGGATTACCTACATCAACAACAGTATCAATTGTTTTTGAGTTATTAGGAGCTGCTGTTTGTTTGGCTGTCATTAAAATTTTAATGCAAGATGGCGACCTATCAACTATATATCAATATATAAACACTAAAAAGGCTAGTGAAATTGTATTCAGTATTTTACTTTCTGTTGCACTTTCGTTTATGCTAGGTTCCTTGGTACAGTATATTTCGCGTGTTATCTTTACTTTTCAAACTCAAGATAGAATAAGAAAATACGGTGCAATTTTTGGTGGTTTTGCAATCTCTTTTATCAGTTTCTTTATTTTAGTAAAAGGAATGAAAGACGTTTCTTTTATCTCTAAAGAAACATTAACTTATATAAAAACACACCAGTTAATGATTTTGGCAGGTTTATTTGTGGGATGGACAATTATTTCGCAAGTATTAATGTCTTTCTTTAAAATCAATATTTTAAAATTAATTATCGTAATTGGTACTTTTGCACTTGCTTTATCTTTTGCTGGTAATGATTTAGTTAACTTTATTGGTGTGCCAATTGCTGCGATTCAATCGTTTCAATTTTTTAGTGCTGTTCCTGGTTTAGACCCTAATACATATTTAATGACTGAGTTGGCAAGTAACGAAATTGTTGCTCCAATTTACTATTTATTTATTGCTGGATCGGTAATGGTAATTACACTTTGGACTTCTAAAAAGGCTAGAACGGTTATTGAAACTGAGATGAGTTTAGCTCGACAAGGTGGAGGTGAGGAGAAATTTGAACCTAACTTTTTAGCTCGATTCATAGTTCGTGTTTTTGTAGTTTTAGGTGGTGTAGTTGATTTTATTTTACCAAAATCACTTCAATTAAAATTAGATAAGCGATTTGAGAAAACTATCGTAAAAAAATCTAAAAAAGAAAGATTAGAAGAGCCTGCTTTCGACATGGTTCGTGCTTCTGTAAACTTATTAGTTGCAAGTATTTTGATTGCTTTGGGAACATCTTTAAAATTACCTTTATCTACTACCTATGTAACTTTTATGGTAGCAATGGGTACCTCGTTTGCAGATAAAGCATGGGACAGAGATACAGCTGTTTATAGAGTCTCTGGTGTTTTAAAAGTTATTGGGGGTTGGTTTGTTACCGCTTTAGGTGCCTTCAGTATGTCTAATATTGTAGCGTTATTTTTATATTTTGGTGGTGTTTATGCCTTTGTAGCTTCGTTAGTTATTTTAGGAATTATACTTTATAAGAGTAAACAAAAACATGCTAAAAATGAAAAAATTAAGGAGCAAGAACAACTAGAATTATCTAGAGCTGATATTGTTACGATTCAAGAAATTTTAAATGAGAGTTCTGATCAAATCGCTCGTGCTATTACTAAAACATCAAGATTGTATGCTGAATCTATCGAGAATTTAAGTACGCAAAATTTAGCGGGCTTAAAAATGAATAAACGCAGTTACAAAACGTTAGATAAAGAAATTGATAGTTTAAAAAGTAATATTTTTAATTTTGTAAAAAATATTGACGACACATCAGTAGAGGCAAGTACTTTTTACGTACACACTATTAATTATTTAGATATGATGGTTAATTCTGTTGGATATATTGTTAATAACGGTTTTAATCACATCGATAACAATCATAAAAAATTAAAATTCAATCAGATTAAAGAATTGATGATAATCTCTAAAGAAGTATCTGATTTATTTGATAAGATGAATAAAGTTTTTGAAACTAAAAAATACTCTAGTATTAATAGCTTAATGCATGATGTTCGTGAAACAACTGCGAGAGTTGATGAGGCAATTCAAAAACAAATTAAGCGTATTAGAACTTCTGAAACAAGTCCTAAAAATTCTAAAATGTACTTTTCAATTTTATTAGAAAGTAACGTTTTATTACATTTTGTGATTGACTTATTAGAGAAATTTGAGCAATTCGAAACATATACAAAAAATAAAAAATAGGTGATAAAAAAGGCTAGGAAATTTATTTCTTAGCCTTTTGTAATTTATATACTTGTTTGTTCGTTGTTCTATATGTGTTTTTTTAAAAAGTATGGATATTATTTTTCCTTTAGATATAATAAATGCCTTACCCTCTGTAGCTGGGGTTTATTTTTTTTATGATAAAAATGACATATTAATTTATATTGGTAAAAGTGTTAATATAAAACAACGTGTCAAACAGCATTTTTTTGGTAAAGATAGAAAGTCAATTAAAATTCAAATGTTTACCAAAAAAATTAAATATGAAATAACTGGAAGTGAACTTATTGCGTTATTGTTAGAATCGGAATTAATTAAAGATTTTCAGCCTATTTATAATCGTGCTAAAAGAAAAGCAGTTTTTATGTTTGGTCTATATTTAAAAGATTATAATAATTATAAAGCCTTGGTTGTAGACAGAATTAGGGAGAACGAAGCTGAAATTACAAGTTTTTCATCAGTAAAAGAAGCTAAAGATATACTGTTTGCTATCACAGATAAGTATCATTTATGTCAAAAAATAAACGGATTATATAGAACTTCTGGCCCTTGTTTTCAATACCAAATCAAACAGTGTTTTGGTGCTTGTATTGGGATCGAAAATCCGGAGAGTTATAATTCACGAGTTTTAAATTTTGTATCTAACAACACCATTAAAAACTTTACTAGCTTTTTTGTGGTTAAAGGACGAACAGAGGATGAAAAAGGAATTGTTTATATAAAAAATGGTGTTTATAAAGGTTTTGGTTTTTGTCCAATATATGAAATCGAATCTAATTATGAAAAATATATAATCTCTAAAAAAGATAACAAAGATGTTAGACGAATTTTAATTAGGCATTTAATATCTAATTAAAAAGGCTAGGATTTAATCCTAGCCTTTTTTTAATTTTAATATTTTAAAAGTTAAGCGTTAGTCGCTTCTACAATAATATCGTTGTTATGTAACATTTGACGTAACATGTTCTCGATACCATTTTTTAAAGTAAATGTTGATGATGGACAACCACTACAAGCACCTTGTAAAACTACCTTAACTAATTTTGTTTCGTCGTTATACGATTCAAAAGCAATATTTCCACCATCAGATTGAACAGCTGGTTTAACATACTCTTCTAAGATATTGATGATTTGTTGAGAAGTTACATCCAAATTATCAAAGTATTCGTCCTGTTTTTGCTCGTGCGCTACCGTTTTTACAACTTGCTCTTCATCTACAGCAATTTTACCATCTTCAATAAAAGTTTTAATAAAACTTCTAACTTCATTGGTAATTTCAGACCAATCTGCTACATCATATTTAGTGATTGATACGTTGTTCTCATCAATAAAAACTTCTTTCACATATCTAAAACCAAAAAGCTCTTTAGCTAATGGAGAAACAGCTGTTTCGTCAATGTTTTTACATTCAACAGGTGTTTTTGTAAGCATTCTACTCGCAACAAATTTCATTACAGCTGGGTTAGGCGTTGTTTCCCCATAAACGGTAACTGGTATTTTTTTAACCGAAGTTTCTTCCATGTTAATAATTGTAGCGCCGCTTTCTACGTACTCTTCAATCATTTTAGCTACTTCGTTTTGTACGTCGCTCCATTCCACAATCGAAAAACGTTCTACCGCAATAAAGTTCCCCGAAATGTATACAGTTTTCACAAAAGGTAAAAAGAATAATTTTTTAGCTAATGGAGATGCCTTTGTTTCATCAATATTTTTAAATTCAAAATTTTGATTTCTTGTAATAAAATCAGGGAATTCAAATTTTATAATTGTCGGATTTTGAGTCTCCTTTATAGTTACTTTAAACATAATCGAATCTATTTTTTTACAAAATTACTAAATCATTTTCAACCTTTGATACTTAATATTTAAAAAAAGCCCTCTTAAAATCTAACGTAATTTTTTTGTGAATAAAATTTTATAAAATAGTTAAACTTATCTAAAAATTTATATATTTGAGCCTTGAATATCTTTTGAGTATTAAAATGGTAAGAATACTAACGGTATAATAATTTAGGATAACTTTTTATATTTTGTTAGCATTTTAGAAAACCCTAAAAATATGAATATAATTAAAAAAAGTATTTTACTACTTGGTATGTTAGCTAGCCAAGTTTCTTTTGCACAGGAAGGTGTTGCTGTGTATTCAGATTACCTGTCTGATAACTACTATTTATTGCATCCCTCTATGGCAGGTGCTGCCAATTGTGCTAAAATAAGACTATCTGCTAGACAGCAATGGTTTGGTCACGCTGAGGCACCACAATTACAAACCTTAACTTTTAGTACTAAATTAGCAGAAGAAAGACCTTCGGCGCTTGGGGTTACTGTTTTTAACGATAAGAATGGTTTTCACGCGCAAAAAGGTGCAAAGATTACTTATGCTCACCATATTCAATTTAATTATGGAAATCAAGATTTAAACCAATTATCATTTGGTTTATCTGCTGGATTAACGCAAACAACTTTAGACCAAACTCGTTTTTCGCCAGAGGCAGCTCTAGATCCAACTGTATCGCAAGGTGTTTTAGTGAAAGGAAGTGATTTTAATATTGATTTTGGTTTCTCTTACTTTTATGGAGATTTATACTTCCATGGTACTGTAAAAAATGCCTTAGAGCGTAAAAGAGATATTTATAGTGATTACGAAAGTTATAACTTAAGAAAATATATTGGATCTTTAGGTTATACTTTTGGAGATGAAGAAAAAATGTGGTTTGAGCCTTCAGTAATGTTTCAATACACTGAATTTACTAAAGGAAAAACTATAGATTTAAACTTAAAGGCCTATAAACCATTAGAAAATGGAATTTTATGGGGAGGTTTATCTTACCGCCACGGATTTGACTCTACTGAATACATGATGAATGGCGCATTAGCTGATCAAACATTACAATACATAACTCCTTTTGTTGGTATGAATTTTAATAAATTTATGATTAGTTATACGTATTCACACGTTTTAGGTGATGTTAAATTTGATAGCTCAGGATTTCACCAAATAACTATTGGTTTCGATTTTTTATGTAAACGTCAACGTTACCACTGTAATTGTCCTGCTGTGAATTAAAAAATACTATATTTAAAGTCTCTTACAATTTGTAAGAGACTTTTTTAATTATAAATAATATGGCTTTAATAAAAGAGGTGCGAGGTAAAAGTCCTCAAATTCCTACAGATTGTTACGTTGCAGAAAATGCAACTATTATTGGTGATGTTACTTTTGGCGAAAATTGCAGCGTTTGGTTTAACGCAGTAATTCGTGGTGATGTACACTATATTAAAATAGGAAATAAAGTAAATATTCAGGATGGTGCTGTGGTACATTGCACGTATTTAAAACATCCAACAGAAATTGGAAATAACGTGTCAATTGGCCACAAAGCTATTGTTCATGGCTGTAAGATACACGATAATGTTTTAATAGGAATGGGAGCTATTGTAATGGACAATTGCGAAATTCACAGCAATTCTATTATTGCTGCTGGAGCTATTGTTACCCAAAATACAGTAGTTGAGTCGGGAACTATTTATGCAGGAATACCTGCTAAAAAAGTAAAAGATATTGATAAATCTGCTTTCGCAGGTGAGATTGCCCGAATTTCAGAAAATTACGTTATGTACTCAAGTTGGTTAAAAGAGGATTAAAACTCTTTTTCAAATACATTTTCATCAAACCCTAAAATACTTTTTAATACTGTTGCGTCTCCGTTAGTATAAAAAATGTTTTGGGGTTTTGCGTTTTCAGTATTTATGAGCTCGTTTTCAGTTAAAATATTTTTAGTTTGTTTGGCAACAGCAATTCCCGAATCAATAATTTGTATTGAGCTTGGAATTATTTTTTTTATTTGATTGATTAAATACGGATAATGTGTGCAACCTAATACCAAATGGTCAATGTTTTCATTCACCATTGGATTTAAATATTGTTGTAAAAGTGCTGACATCTCTGGACTTTCAATTTTTCCAGTTTCAATTAACTGAACTAAATTATAGCCTATTTGTGGGATTATTTTTACATCAGGGTATTTGGTTGTCGCTTCCTGGAAAGAATTACTGCAAATAGAAGCTTTTGTAGCTAAAACGCCGATAGCTTTGGTTGAGCTTGCTAAAGCTGCGGGTTTAATGGCTGGTTCTAATCCTATAAAAGGGACATTGAATTTTTCGCGTAATACTTTTATAGAATTTAGTGTAGCTGTATTACATGCTATAACAATTAATTTTGCATTTTGATTTAATAAAAATTCTGTGTTTTTAATGCTTAAATCAATGATTTCGTCTGGTGTTTTTGTTCCGTAGGGTGCATTTTTAGTATCTGCAATATAAATGGTGTTTTCATTAGGAAGGAGTTGATGTATCTCTTTCCAAACAGATGTTCCGCCAATTCCAGAATCAAAAATGCCTATTGGGTTTGTTTTGTTCATATCTAACAAATATAAAAAAAGCTACTCTAATAAAGTTTAGAGTAGCTTAAATTTTATGATGAAGTTTTAAGTTTATATTAAAAACCTAATTCTTTTTTAACATCAGTGAATAAGTTTGGACCATCTGCTAAGATAACACCTGAACCAGAAGTAGAATCTAAAACATATTGGTAACCTTTTGTTTTAGCAACTTTTTGGATAGCAGCTTGCGCTTTTTCCATAATTGGTTTTAATAAGTCTTGTTGTTTTTGACCTAATTCTTTTTCTGCATTTTGTTGAAAAGCTTGAATGCGTTGAGCCATTTCTTGCATCTCTTTCATTCTAGTTTCATTGATAGCTTCAGTAACTGTTTTAGCTTCTGCCTCATACTTTTGCATCTTAGTTTGGTACTCAGTAGCCATTGAAGTATAAGTTTTATCGTATGATTCACCTAATTGTTTTAACTGAGCTTGCGCGTTTTTCATATCAGGCATTGTTGTCATTAATTCTTGAACATTAATGTGAGCAACTTTTGCTTGAGCTTGCATTGCTTGGTTAGCACCTAAAAACATTGTTGCAGCGATAAGTAAAGTTTTAACTGTTTTCATCTTCGTTATAGTTATTTAAATTTTTAGTCTAATTTTTATTTTTATTGTCTTCTAATTCTTGTCTTTTACGATCGGCTTCGGCTTTACGTTCTTCAATTTGTCTTTGTCTTGCTTCTTGAAGTTCTTGACGTTTACGATCTGCTTCTGCTTTTCTATCTTCGATAGCTTTTTTGCGAGCTTCAAGTAATTCTTGTCTTTTACGATCTGATTCGGCTTTCTTTTCTTCCAAAGCTCTTTGGCGTTCCTCTTTTGTATTTTGAATTTGCTGTTGTTTTTCTTCTTTCTCTTTTTCTTTTTCAGCAATTCGAGGATCTTCTTTTCTATCGTCAGCTATTTTGTCTTTCGCCTCTTGATCTTTTAATTGTTTTTTTGTTAGTGTTTCTTTTTTCTCTGCTCTTAAAATTTCTCTTAAAACCATGTTACTAACATCAAATCTTTCGGCAGCAAATAGTATAGATAGATCCGAGGCTTTGTCAAAAATTAAATCGTATTTTCTGTTTTCGGCAATATCTTGTACTATATTAAAAATTTGGTCTTGTAATGGTTTTACTAACGTTGCACGTTGTACGGCTAAATCTCCTTTGTGACCAAATCTTTTTTCTTGAAAATCTAATAAATCTACTTCTAGCTTTTTAATTTCTTCTTCTCTTTCTACAATCATTTCTTTTGTTAAAATGACTCTTTCTGTTTCTAAATCTTTTTTAAGCTTTTCGATTTCTTTTTTCTTCAGTTCTATTTCTTGTTTCCATCCACTAGCTCGTTGTTCTAATTTATTTTTAGCTTCTGCATAGCTAGGTAATTTTTCAAGAATATAGTTCATATCTATATATCCTACTTTAGAGCCTTGTTGTGCAAAAACAAATGAACTAACTGTTAGTAGCGTTATTAAAAAGTAGTTTTTCATAGTTTATAGTATTTGTATTTCAACTATTGTGCCAAAAATTAAAATTGTTGCCCAATAATAAAGTGAGTTTGCCATCCACTTGGTTGTGTTGTTCCTGGAGCGTTGTCGTAACCGTAAGCAAAATCGATACCTAAAAGACCAAACATTGGCATGAAAACGCGTAATCCTAACCCTGTTGATCGTTTTAAGTTAAACGGTATATAGTCTTTAAAGTTTGTGTAAGCTGCTCCGGCTTCGGCAAATGCAAGTGCATAAATTGATGCAGATTGCTTTAGCGTGATTGGATAACGTAACTCTAACGTAAATTTATTGTAGATGGTACCACCAATCTGTTCTCCTTTGTCGTTTATAGGAGTAAGAGCGTAGTTATCGTATCCTCTAAGCTGTACAATTTCTCTACCGTCCATTGTAAAGTTAGCCATACCATCTCCACCAACATAAAAACGTTCAAACGGTACTAAACCTCTATCGTTATTATAAGCTCCCATAAAACCAAATTCACCTAATGTTCTTAAAACTAATGGTTGGTTACCAATTTTAGTGATAGATGAATACCAATCTCCTTTAAATTTTAACTTGTAGTATTCAAGCATTTTAAAGCGTCTTTGGTCTAATTTTCCTTGGTCTACAGCTGCTAATCTGTAATCGTTATTTGCAACCGGATTTCCATTCGCATCTAGGTATGTTCCTGCTGGTACGTATTGTCCGTTTGTTGTTGTTGTGTTTTGTTTGGTTACCACTTTGTATTCTTCTTGGTCTGCAAGTGTTTTATAATTCACTCCGTCAAATAATGAATATGGTGGTGTAAATTTTCCTGAAACTGTAAATTCTGATCCAGTTGTAGGGAAAATAGGGTTATGTCCTTTACTGTTTCTGCTTAAAGCAACCGTGTAAGCTAGGTTGTTTGCTTGTCCGTCTCCAAAGGTAAATAAACCTGTATTGTAGTTATTTAAATCAAAATATTGATATGAAACAACTTGTGATAACATAAAATAGTCATCTGGCACAGTTAATCTTTTTGATAAACCTAAAGATAATGTTGTAATGTTAAAGCTTTGTGATTTATCTACATCATACGTATACCAATTGTATAAAAATTGTTTTGAGTGTGATATAGAAGCTGATAAACCTAAAGGTTTTTTACCACCTAACCAAGGTTCGCTAAATGACAAGCTGTATGTTTGATAATATTTAGAAAACTGAGCTCTTAATGCCATTTTTTGCCCATCACCCATAGGTAATGGTTTGTATGCTTTTTTGTTAAAAATGTTTCGTGCAGAGAAGTTGTTAAATGATAATCCTAAAGTACCAATAAAACTTCCTCCACCGTAACCACCTTGCAATTCAATTTGGCTGGCTCCTTTTTCAACAACATTATATCCAATATCAACAGTTCCGTCTGTTGGGTTAGGCTCAATTTTTGGTTCTAAAGCCTCTGGGTCAAAAAATCCTAATTGTCCTAATTCACGAATGGTTCTAACTAAGTTTTCTTTACTCCATTTATCTCCAGGACGAGTTCTTAACTCTCTGTAAATAACGTGATCGTTTGTTTTATCGTTACCATTTACTTTTACATTGTTAATGTAAGCTAAAGGTCCTTCAACAATTCGAATGTCAAAATCGATAGAGTCATTGTGTGTTCTAGTCTCAATTGCATTTACGTTAGAGAAAAGGTATCCTGTGTTTTGATACATATTAATGATATCGTTCGCATCTGGATTGGCCTTGTTGTACACACGTTCTTGTAAAAGTTTACCGTTATAAACATCGCCTTTTTGTATACCTAAAACTTTTTTAAGTTGTTCTTCGGTATAAATTGAGTTTCCAACAAAGCGGATATCTCCAAAATAGTATTTTCTACCTTCTTCTAAAGCGATATCAATTTTAACTGTATTTTTTTCTGGATTGTAGGCTGCATTCTCTTCTAAAACGCGCGCATCACGATATCCATTTTCTTTATATTCATTGACAAGAGCTACTAAATCTTCGTTGTATTTTTCTGGTATGAATTTAGAAGGTTTAAAGATACGGATTGGATTAAGAAACGATTTCTTTTTTGTGTTTTTCATCGCTCCTCGTAACTTTCCGTCAGTTAAGTTTTGGTTTCCTTCAAAATTTATTTCAGAAACTTTTACCTTAGCTCCTCTATCAATCATAACACGCATGTTTACGGTGTTATCTGTGCTGTCGGGATAAGTGGTTATGTTTACTTTTGTATTAAAGTATCCTTCGTTTTTATATTTGTTAGTGATGTAGTTTTTAGAATTGTTGATTAAATTGTCATTAACAACCTTTCCTTTGTTTAAGTCGGTGTCTTTAATTAAGCCTGTAGCTTTTCCTTTTTTAACACCTACAAATTTAACTTCACTTAATTTAGGTAATTCGTTAATACCTAATTCAAGATAAACACTATCATTTTGGATTTTACTTACATAAAAATTCACGTCACTAAATAAACCAAGTTTCCAAAGTTTTTTAATGGCGCTACTAATTTCTTCACCAGGAACAGAAATTTTTTGTCCTTTTTGTAAACCCGTAAATGTAACGACAGTTTCTTTATTAAAATTAACTTTACCAGTTACATCGATATCTGCTAAAGTATATTGTTGGGCAGGTTGTAACGTATTGTCTTGTGCAAATGTAGTTTGTACAGCACTGCACAGTATAGTTGTTAAAACCAATCGCTTTATAGCTTTTTGAAACATTTTTGGATTATTTAATTTGTTCACTAGTTTTTCCGAATCTTCTTTCTCTACCTTGGTAACTTAAAATTGCATCATAAAGGTGCTCTTCTGAAAAGTCTGGCCACAAGACATCTGTAAAATATAACTCTGCATAGGCTATTTGCCATAATAAGAAATTACTGATGCGTTGCTCGCCACTTGTTCTTATTAATAAGTCTACGTCAGGCATATCATGTGTATAAAGATGCTGATTAATAATTGATTCATCAATATCAGATTCTAAAATTATATTATTTTTAACTTTTGAGCTAATATTCTGAACCATATTAATTAATTCGTTGCGAGAACCGTAGCTTAATGCTAAAGTTATTGTCATTTGAGTATTGTTTTTTGTTAACTCAATAACATTTTGCAGCTCTTCTTTAACGCTTTTAGGAAGTTGATCAACTTGTCCTATAACATTTAGTTTTAGGTTGTTTTGGTTTAATGTACTTAATTCTTTCTTTAAAGATTTAAATAAAAGAGACATTAACGTATCAACTTCTAATTTTGGTCGGTTCCAATTTTCAGTAGAGAAAGCATACAATGTTAAGTGCTTTACACCTAATCTTGCTGCGGTTTCTATGGTTGTTTTTACCGATTTTGTTCCGTTTTCATGACCAAAAGCACGCATCATTCCTTGTTTTTTTGCCCATCTACCATTACCGTCCATAATGATAGCGATATGATTTGGAATGTTGGTTTTGTCTATGTGATTTAATTTACTCATTATTTTTTATTAGAACGGACAAAAACATGGGTTTTCTCCAAAGGTATAAGTTAAGGTAACACCCGAAAAAGTATACCAATCTTTACTATTTAAATTTCCGAATCTTAAGTTAGTGTACGCATCATTTGATGGGTTACTACCGTCAAGATTGTCCGAGAATGTATATCTAAAGCCTACTTCGGCACCAATAGATAGTTGTTTGTAAAGTCTGGCTTTTACACCAACCGTCATTGGGATAGCTAAGTTAAACTTTGATTTGTCGAGGTTGTATGTTTGGTTGTTAGAAACAACTAATTCATCATGCATAAAACCGGCTAATCCAACATGTAAATAGGGTGTGAATTGGTTGTCTAGACTATGTAAATCGTATTCAAGAAAGTTAAATTCCAATCCTAAGGCTAATTCATTAATTGTATTAGTAAATTGATAGCCTCTTTTTACTCGGCTTGGCATATTACTTTCTAAGTCATTGTCTGATATTTTTCCATGCGTAAAAGAGGCTCTCCATGCGTGTCGTGTACTTTTATTCCATTTATAAATAATACCAAAAGCAGGTTCTTGCACATCTACATATTGCATTTTACCAACATCTCCTATAAAGCTAGTACCTCCAGCAAATACTCCTATTTCGTGTATTTGAGCGTTTGTTTGTATAACAAAAAAAGTACTTAATATTAAAAAAATTTTTTTCATTTTAGTAGAATAGTTTGCAAATATAATAATTATCAATTCTCTATATGTTTTTGATTGCTTTAAAAATTTAAAATATTTGCTTTATTTGGGTTAATTACGAGTGTCTTCGCCCCACAAAAGTTTATTTCTTAATGTTTTTAAAAATGTAATTTCAGGAAACACAACCATATTTACGGTGTGAGAGGCTATTGCGATGTTTATTTCTGTATCTGTTGGTAGCGCATGTGTCTCAGAATCCACAGATACTAAAAACTCGGGCTCACGACTTTCTATCTTCATTTTAATTTTGCTCGAATCGCTAATGATTAAAGGTCGTGTTGTTAAGTTATGTGGTGCAATAGGTGTGATTACCAAACAGTTTGAATCGGGAGTTATGATTGGCCCACCACAACTTAAACTATACCCCGTTGATCCGGTTGGAGTAGATATTATAATTCCATCTGCCCAATAGGTTGCTAAAAATTCATTGTTTATATATGTAGCAACGGTAATCATCGAAGTGGTGTTTTTGCGTGAAATTGTAATTTCGTTTAACGCAAAATTTATTTTAAAACGTTTTGATGCCTCGCCTTCGCACAAAGTCAACAGCGTTCGTTTAGATAATTGATACTCGTTATTAATTAATTTCGAAATTAAATTTTCAATCGCATCTTGTTGTATGTTTGCTAAAAATCCTAATCGACCTGCATTTATACCTACTATAGGAATATTTTTACTTTTTACATAGTTTGCTGCACGAAGCATGGTTCCGTCGCCTCCAATACTAATAAAAAAATCAACATCGTCGGGTAGGTTATGGTTGCTATCAAATGTTTCAAAAATATCTTCTATAATATGATTTTCAATTAATAAGTCATAATATCCGGTTTCAAAAATTACAGTTGTTGCTGTTTTTCTGAACTCCATCAATAATCTATTTATGATATCTGATGTGGTAGTTTTGTATGCTTGGCCGTAAATTGCAAATTTCATCTTAAATGTTTAAATATTTATCTAAATAATCGGATCTGTTTTTTAAGTTGTTTAGGTAAGAATCATCTAAATGATTACTTATCACCTCATAATCATAGCGTCTAAAAGTTTGCAGAATCGTGTTTAATTCCGCAGGAGTAATTTTAATAGAGACCTGAACAATGTTATCTTTAATTTGATTGATAAAAAGGCCTAATATTTTACTATTGTTACTCTCAATAATCTGTGCTATTTCACTAAAACTGTAGTTTTGTTGAGTTTTTTCAACAACAATTGTATTTCCTTCTTCACTTAAAAACGTACTTTCAGAAAACAATTTTATCACATCATTAAGTGTGTAATAACCTATATATTGATTGTTTTGATTTAAAACCGGTACAATATTCGTATCGTACTTACTAAACTTTTGCAATACATCAAACCAATTTGTTGTGTTTAAAACAAAAAAAGTTTCTAATGCATAATCATAGTCCTGAATTGTTTGCTCGCTAGTTGCCTGTTCTAAATCTTCGCTAATTAAATTTCCAACAAAAATACCATTGTTTATAATAGGAATGTGTGTTAATTTATGATTTGTTGCAATTTTTAAGGCATACGCAATCCCAACATTAAGATCTAATGCCTCAATATCATTTAATATATAATTCTGTATCTCGTTCATAAGCTATTTAGCTTTAAAGATTAGTGTAAAATTATTAATACTAACAGGACTAATTTCGTGTTATAGTTTGTATTTTTGTGAGAAATACAATTTGTTATGACAAAATTATCTGTAAATATAAATAAAATTGCAACCCTACGTAACTCTCGTGGCGGTAATGTGCCAAATTTACTTAAAGTTGCCCAAGATGTTCAAGATTTTGGCGCACAAGGTGTAACAATTCATCCTCGACCAGACGAACGTCATATTAGATATCAAGACGCTAGAGATTTGGTAAATATTGTGTATACAGAATATAATATTGAAGGAAATCCAGTTAAAAATTTTATCGATTTAGTATTAGAAACTAAGCCTACACAGGTAACTTTGGTTCCTGATGCTGATGATGCTTTAACCTCGAACGCTGGTTGGAATACAATTAAACATAAAGATTTTTTAAAAGAAGTAAACCAAGAATTTGCTCGAAACGGAATTAGAACTTCTATTTTCGTAGATCCTGTTTTAGAAATGATTGAAGGAGCAAAACAAACCGGAGCAGACCGAATTGAACTTTATACCGAGGAGTTTGCTCACCAATATGGTTTAGGAAATTTAAAAGGAATTGATCCTTATGTTGCTGCAGCAAAACTAGCAAACGAACTAAATTTAGGTGTAAATGCTGGTCACGACTTATCGTTAGATAATATTAAGTTTTTTAAAGATAATATTCCAGAACTTTTAGAAGTTTCTATTGGACATGCTTTAATTTCTGAATCAATTTATTTAGGAATTGAAAATGTAGTAAATATGTACATCCAAAAATTAAGATAAAATGATATTAAACTCTAAGATAGAAGGAGAAGGTTTTCCGTTTATAATCATTCATGGCTACATGGGAATGAGCGATAACTGGAAATCTTTGGCCACAAAATACGCCACTCAAGGTTTTCAAATCCATGCCTTAGATTTAAGAAATCATGGTAAAAGTTTTCATTCGGACGATTTTTCTTATCCAGCCATGGTTCAAGATGTTGTAAATTATTGTGCACATCATAACATTACCAATGCTCATTTTTTAGGACACTCAATGGGCGGAAAATTAGTAATGTTTTTGGCAGCACTTTATCCGCAATTGATAAACAAATTAATTGTAGCCGATATTGCACCTAAATATTATACGCCACATCACCAAACCATAATGGCAGCTTTAAACGCGGTTGATTTTAGCGCAAAACCATCACGTGCAGAAGTGGATCAAATTATGTCGGAGTATATTTCGGATTTTGGAACTAAACAATTCTTACTTAAAAATTTATATTGGGTTGAACCAGGGCAATTAGGTTTTCGATTTAATTTAGATGTTTTTAATAAAAACCCAGAAGCAATTGGCGAACAAATTCCCGAAAATACATTGTTTACCGGACCAACCTTGTTTTTAAGAGGCGATAAATCGGATTATATTTTAGATAGTGATTTTGCCGATATTCATAAACATTTTCCCAACGCAGTAATTAAAGATATCAGTAATGCTGGACATTGGGTTCATGCAGAAAATCCTGAAATGTTTTCTCACTTTGTGTTAGACTTTTTAAAATAAAAAAGATTCTGAAGGAAAACTTCAGAATCTTTTTTTATATAGATAATCGTATTTTATACCCTTCGTTCGATCGGATGTTAAAAACAGTTCCATCTTCAAAAATTAAATATTGTCCTTTAACTCCCATAAGTTTGCCTGTAAATAAAGGAGTTTTTTCTAAATTTAATGAAGAAACTTTTTTAGGAAAAGCTAAAACCGGATAATTTAAAACGGTTGGAATAGCCACTGTACTTTCAAAATACGGTTTAATTTCACTAGTTAAAACCTCATAAATCTTTTGTCTTTCTGCAAGTAAATCAAAAGCTGTGACTTCATTTTTTAACATTTTTTGCCACGAAGTTTTATCCGTAAAATAATTTTTTAAAGCTACCTCGGTAATTCCAGCTAAATAACGATTCGGAACTTCTACAATCGGAATTGCAGCACTAGCACCTTGATCAATCCATCGCGTTGGTACTTGTGTTTTGCGAGTAACACCAACTTTTATTTCGCTCGAACTTGCTAAATACACAATATGAGGTTGTAATTGTACAGCTTTTTCATACGCTAAATCTCGATCTTCAATCCCTAAATGTGCGGTAGAAAGTTCGGGTTTCATAATCCAGTCACCCACTTCCGCCGATTTATAAAAGCAATCATAACAAAAACCTTGTCTAAAAATCTTTTTTGCTTGATGGCAAGATAAACATTCAAAACCAGTATGTTGAATCTGAATTTCTTTATTTAAAATTTGATTTAAGTTGATAAAGCCATTCTCTAAAACCAAATAATATTGTATAGGTTCTCCTAACTCTGTAGGCATTTTCTTTAAAACTCCTTCGTACGTCATTTCACTTATTTTAAAGTATTTTAGCCAAAATAAAGGCGAAATTTATTAATTTTGATATATGTAAAAATACAATTTTGTATCTTAACATTAAAATAACTATAAACATTAATATTCAGAATGGCTATGTCTATACTAAATTCGATAGTGTCTTGGGTTCTTAAAAAAAGAATTCACCAAATCGAATTATTTTTAAAATATCCGAACGAAGTGCAATCTGAATTATTGTTAAATTTAGTTCGTACAGCGCAAGATACTGTAGTAGGTCGAAAATACGATTTTAAATCCATCCAATCGTATCAAACTTTTACCGAACGTGTTCCTGTTTCTACCTA
Organism: uncultured Flavobacterium sp.; assembly: GCA_947631175.1. Lineage (GTDB taxonomy): Bacteria > Bacteroidota > Bacteroidia > Flavobacteriales > Flavobacteriaceae > Flavobacterium. The sequence continues at coordinate 3,033 of CANRKI010000020.1, read as the reverse complement.
CGAGGAGTTGGAACCTCTTTTTTCTAGAACTAGAGTTGGTGAGCAAAATGTATTTTGGAATTCTAATATTAAATATTTTGCTAAATCTAGCGGAACAACAAATGCTAAAAGTAAGTTTATTCCTGTTAGTACAGAGGCGCTAGAAGACAACCATTACAAAGCGGGTAAAGATATGCTTTGCATGTATTTGAATAACAACCCAGAATCGCAATTGTTTACCGGTAAAAGTCTTCGTTTAGGTGGTAGTAAGCAGCTTTATGAAGATAACGATACGTATTTTGGCGATTTATCAGCGATATTAATTGATAATTTACCTTTTTGGGCCGAATTTAGTTCTACACCTAGTAATAAAGTATCATTAATGGGGGAATGGGAATCTAAAATGAAAGCTATTATTGAAGAAACTCGCAACGAGAATGTAACCAGTTTTGCCGGTGTCCCGTCTTGGATGTTAGTTTTATTAAACAGACTTTTAGAAACGACAGGAAAAAATAATTTACTTGAAATTTGGCCAAACCTTGAATTGTATATGCACGGCGGTGTTTCCTTTGATCCGTATCGTGAACAATACAAAAAATTGATTCCAAGCACAGATTTTAAATTCTACGAAATATATAACGCATCCGAAGGTTTCTTTGCTTTGCAAGATCAAAACTATACTAGCGAAATGCTATTGATGTTAGATTATGGTATTTTTTATGAGTTTATTCCTATGGATACTTTTGGGACTTTAAACCAAAGAACAATTCGTTTAAACGAAGTAGAACTTAATAAAAATTACGCGTTAGTTATTACTACAAACTCTGGATTATGGAGATATTTAGTTGGTGATACGGTACGCTTTACTTCTTTAAATCCTTATCGAATTAAGGTTTCTGGCCGAACTAAACATCATATCAACGTTTTTGGTGAAGAGTTGATGGTTGAAAATACGGATGCAGCCATTGCTAAAACTTGTGAAATTTGTAATGCTGAAGTGATTGATTATACTGTTGCTCCTGTTTTTATGAATGGAAAAGAAAAAGGAGCACACGAATGGATGGTGGAGTTTAGACGAAAACCTGAAGATGTTGAAAAGTTTAAAAATGTTTTGGACGAAACTTTACAAACTTTAAATTCCGACTACGAGGCAAAACGCTATAATAATATGACCTTGAACCCTCTTGTTTTAAACATTGCACGCGAAAATTTATTTTACGATTGGTTAAAGCAACAAGATAAGTTAGGCGGTCAAAATAAAATACCACGTTTATCAAATCAACGTGAGTATCTAGATCAATTAAAAGCACTTTAAAAGTGCTTTTTTTTTGCTATAAAAAAGTATAAAGCAAAAAAAAAGCCCCACCTAGTGGGACTTTATACTAATAACTAGAAGTTATGCTTCTTTAATTATTTTGCAGCTTCTTCAGTAGCTGGAGCAGCAACAGCAGCAGAGTCAACAACAGCAGCAGCAGAGTCAACAACAGTTTCAACAACTGGTGCAACTTCTTCTACAACTTCTACAGTTTCTTCAGTAGCTGGAGCTTCAGCGTTAGCATCTTTACAAGATACAACAGCTAAAGTAGCGATCATTGCTAAGCTTAATACAACTTTTTTCATCTTACTAAATTATAAAGGTTAATTATTAATTCGTAGCAAAGATATAAATTTTTTGATTGGTTATAATAATTTTGAAACTTTTTTTAAAAAAAAATAAAGTGTTGATTTATCAGGGGTTAGCGCGTTTTTTTTAAGCGAAATCTTCTGTTTTGACCAACAACATGTATAAAAAAATCTAAAATTATTTCTGATTTACAATTTTTAGCTCTTCAATGATATTTTTAGCTCCTGCATATTTATCAATTACAAATAAAACATAGCGAATATCTACCATAATATTTCTGCAAATTGCAGGGTCATAATAAATGTCACTCATAGTTCCTTCCCATACACGGTCAAAGTTTAATCCTATTAAATTTCCGCGTTTATCAAGAGCTGGACTTCCTGAGTTTCCACCAGTTGTGTGATTAGTTGCAATAAAGTTTACTGGTAACTTTCCGTTCTTATCAGCGTAAGCTCCAAAATCTTTTTTGTTATATAATTCAATTAATTTTGCAGGCACATTAAACTCATAATCTCCAGGAATATATTTTTCCATTACACCATCTAAATACGATACATGACTATATGTAACAGCATCTTTTGGTTGGTAACCATTAACTTTTCCGTAAGTAACGCGTAAAGTCGAGTTTGCATCTGGGAAAATACGATCCTCAGGAGTCGAGAATTCTAAAATTCCTTTCATGTACGTTCTTTGCGTTGCTATATTTTTTAAGTTTAACTCGTTGTATTGTCCTGCAACGTTGTTGATGTAACTGTCTGTAACTTCTTTTACTAACTTATACACGCTATCGTTGTTTAAAGCTTCGATAACCGATTTTGCATCTTTGTTTAACAATGCTTTTAATTTAGCGGCATCATTAATAGCTGTATTTGTATATGTGTTTTTAGTAAATGCTACTGCATCAACATTGTTTAACGTTTTTGGTAAAAATTGTTTTGGATATTTAGCCGAGAAAATTTCGATTAATTTTTCAAAAACCTTTTCATCAACTTCAGCATTAAAATCTTTGAAAAAGGCATCTAATGTTCCTACCAAATTATTTTTTCTGTCAGTAAACGCTTGTTCTCCTCTAACTTTATATACTTGCTCTAATTGGTAAAGTCTGTATGCTAAAGATAACGACTCTACGTTACGTAAAAATACTTCCGAGTGAACATCTTTAGCTAAAGCATAAGGTTCAATAGCTTTATACGTTGTTTCAAAATCGTTTAATAAATTTCCGTATTCTGCTTGTTTATTCGCTTTAGCAACATCTTGTAAAAACTCTTTTTCAAATTTTTGTTTTACTCCAACAGCGTTAGATTGTTTTAAACCTTGTGATTCTCCAATCCATTTTTTCCAATAGTTTGCGATAGAAGCAAATTTTGATGCGTACTGAATTTTGATTTGTTGGTCTTTACGCATGTACGAATCTGTTACTTTTAAGGCAG
>CANRKI010000019.1 GCA_947631175.1 uncultured Flavobacterium sp. | reverse complement strand
GCAACCAACTCGTGCTCTGGAGCCAAAGTCATAAAATTAACCCCAAAAATAGTATCAGGACGTGTTGTGAAAACTTCGATTGTTGCGTTAGAATCTTTTACATTAAAAGTAACCGACGCTCCAACCGATTTTCCGATCCAGTTACGTTGTGCTTCTTTTATAGATTCTGACCAATCGATCGTTTCTAAACCTGTTAATAAACGTTCTGCATACGCTGAAATTCGCATCGACCATTGCGTCATTTTTTTACGAACAACCGGGTGACCACCACGTTCTGAAACGCCGTTAATGATTTCGTCGTTTGCTAAAACGGTTCCTAAAGCCGGACACCAGTTTACTTCTGTTTCTGCTAAAAACGTTAAACGGTATTTTAATAAAATAGTTTCTTGTGCATCGGCAGACATTGCGTTCCATTCTTCAGCAGTAAAGCTGTCGATATTTTCGTCTGAAACGGCATTTACCTTAGCATTTCCTTCTTTCGAAAACGTATCGATTAATGTACAAATGCTTTCGGCTTTGTCTGTATTTTTATTATACCACGAATTGAATAATTGAATAAAAATCCATTGTGTGTGTTTGTAATATTCTGGGTTAGAAGTACGCACTTCTCTACTCCAATCAAAACTAAACCCAATCTTATCTAACTGCTCGCGGTAACGTGCAATATTCGTTTCGGTAGTAATGGCAGGATGTTGCCCCGTTTGTATAGCATATTGTTCTGCTGGTAATCCGAAAGAATCGTAACCTTGTGGGTGCAATACATTAAAACCTTGGTGACGTTTGTAACGCGCATAAATATCAGAAGCAATATAACCTAGTGGATGCCCAACGTGTAATCCTGCTCCAGATGGATAAGGAAACATGTCTAACACAAAATATTTAGGTTTGTCTGAATTATTTTCGGCTTTAAACGTTTGGTTTTCGTTCCAGTATTTTTGCCACTTGGCTTCAATTTCGTTAGGATTGTATTTCATACTACTGTTTTGTCGTTTTAGAAAGAAATTTTGTATATTTTTGTACCTTAGGATTGTTTTTTAGCCCCGATAGAGGCGATATCCTTGTTTGAAAAACAAGATAAAGCCGAAAGCGGGAAAATGGATAAAACAATTCCCAAGCGATTGGCTTATTAAAAACAAAAAATAAGTACGCAAATTTACGCTTATTGTGCGAATGTCAAAACTTTAAGTGTTATAAACTGCGTATATAAAAAAATCTTTAATAATTTTACAGTTTATATTTGTTAAATATGGCATCATCTTACGAAAAGTTTCAACGCAGACGACTTTTATCCTCTTATGTATCAGTAGTAATTAGTATCTTTTTAGTTCTTTTTTTATTAGGAGCTTTAGGATTGTTTGTAATCCATTCTGAAAAGATATCGAACAATATGAAGGAGAAAATTCCGATGTCGATTTATTTTAAAAATGAGGCAAATGATTCTGTTTTAAAGGCATTTGATGCGGAATTGGCTAAAAAAACGTACTTAAAAAATTATCAATTTGTATCGAAAGAAGATGCAGCAACTAACAATAAAGATATTGTTGGGGAAGATTTTTTACAGTTTTTAGGGATGAATCCGTTGCCAAATTCGTTTGATTTAAATTTAAAAGGTGAGTTTGTTGAGGCCGACAGCATAAAAAAGATTGAAACTGAATTTAAGTCGAATCCGTTTATTGCGGAGGTGATTTACGACAAGAAATTGGTGGAATTGGCGAACGAAAATATTAAACGTATTACGTTTTGGACTTTAATTGTGAGTGGCGTTTTTACATTTATTTCGATGCTTTTAATTAATAGTTCGTTGCGTTTAAATGTTTATTCTAAACGTTTTATTATTAAAACGATGCAAATGGTTGGAGCAACAAAGTCATTTATTCGCCGTCCTTTTATCAAAACAAGTGTTAATTTAGGAATTATTGGAGCAATTTTGGCAATTATTGCTTTATTTGGTGGTCTTTATTACGTGGATAGCTTTTTTCCGAGTTTAGGAATTATGAAAGATTATACCTCAATGGCTATTGTTTTTAGCGGTATATTGGTATTTGGAATTTTTATTACCTTAATTAGTACATTTTTTGCGACACAACGCTTTTTAAATTTACGCACAGACGATTTATATTAATATATTTATGAAAGAAGAAGTAAAAACAGAAATGTTATTTTCACCTTTTCAATACAAAATTTTAATTGGTGGTATTTTAGCAATAGCCTTAGGTTTTATTTTAATGATTGGTGGCGGAAGTGACGATCCTACCGTTTTTAGTGACGCGATATTTAATTTTCAGCGCATTCACTTAGCACCAACTATTGTTTTAATAGGATTTGCAATTTGCATCTACTCTATTTTTGCTAAACCTAAAACTAAGGCTACACAAGAATAATGGATTTTTTACAAGCTATACTTATTGCAATTGTTGAAGGTTTAACAGAGTATTTACCGGTTTCATCTACCGCACACATGATTTTCACGAGTTCTATTTTTGGAATTCAAGAAAACGACTTTGTAAAACTTTACCAAACTGCAATACAATTGGGTGCAATTTTAGCCGTTGTGGTTTTATATGCCAAAAAGTTTTTTGACTTTACTAAATTTAATTTTTACATCAAACTTGCCTTTGCCGTTTTGCCGGCCTTAGTTTTAGGATATTTATTTGATGATTATATTGATGCAGTTTTAGGAAATCCAATTCCGATTGCGATTGTTTTAATTTTAGGAGGATTTGTTTTGTTGTTTATTGACAATTACTTTAAAAATCCAACAATTACAACCGAAGAAGATATTACCATTGCAAAAGCTGTAAAAATTGGTTTTTGGCAATGTTTAGCCATGATGCCAGGAACATCACGATCTGCAGCCTCAATAATTGGTGGGATGCAACAAGGCTTATCGCGCGAGGTCGCAGCCGAGTTCTCTTTCTTTTTAGCTGTACCAACCATGTTGGCAGTTACCACCTACTCTATCGTATTAAAAAAATACGGCGAAACAGAAATTCCAGGATACGAATTATTAATGCAAGGCAACAACTTAACACTGTTTTTAGTTGGTAGTTTAATTGCCTTTTTAGTCTCAATAGTAGCTATTAAATTTTTTATTGGAATGATAAAAAAATATGGCTTTAAAATTTGGGGTTACTACCGCATTTTAGTTGGAGTAGCACTACTTATTTACTTTAAATTTATACAATAATGGAGAAATTAACTCCGGAACAATACCAAGAAGGACAAATTTTATTGGTTGATAAACCCTTAACTTGGTCCTCATTTCAGGCCGTAAACAAAGTAAAATACGCTTTAATAAAAAACTTAGGTTTGCCTAAAAAATTTAAAATTGGGCATGCTGGTACTTTAGATCCTTTAGCAAGTGGTTTATTAATTATTTGCACAGGAAAATTCACCAAACGTATTCCAGAATTGCAAGGTCAGATTAAAGAATATACTGGCACAATTACTGTTGGTGCAACCACGCCATCTTACGATTTAGAAACCGAAGTTAACGAAACCTTTGCAACAGAGCACATAACTAACGAATTGATTTTAGAAACTACAAAACAATTTATTGGCGAAATTGATCAAGTTCCACCGGTTTTTTCGGCTTTAAAAAAAGAAGGTAAACGCTTATACGAACACGCTCGTGCTGGTGAAGAAGTTGAAATTGCTTCTCGAAAAATCGAAATTTCGGAATTTGAAATTACTCGCATCGAGTTGCCCGAAATAGATTTTAGAGTGGTTTGTAGCAAAGGAACATATATTCGTTCACTTGCTTTTGACTTTGGAAAATCTTTAAATTCTGGTGCACATTTAACCGCACTACGTCGAACAAAAATTGGCGAATTCTCGGTAACAAACGGTGTGTTACCTACAGATTTTGAAAAAACATACAACCCAAATTATAAGGAAGCTGAATAGGCTTCCTTTTTTTATTTTAAAGCATCTATCACAAAAGACATTGTTTGACCTTTTTTATTTTTAATTTTGTACCATGATCGCTTTAGTAGACTGCAATAATTTTTACGTTTCCTGCGAACGTGTTTTTCAGCCGCAATACAATAACAAGCCCGTTGTAGTTTTATCTAACAACGATGGTTGTGTTATTTCGCGCAGCGAAGAAGCTAAAAAATTAGAAATACCAATGGGAGCTCCGGAGTTTGAGATACGCGATAAACTTAAACAATTAAACATTACTGTATTTTCATCAAATTACACCTTGTATGGTGATATGAGTTCGCGCGTGATGGAATTACTTAAAAATAGAGCGCCACAAACTGAAGTTTACAGCATTGATGAGGCTTTTTTAAACTACAATGGCGTTACAAATTTAGATTTTAATATCGAAGGTTTTAAAATACAAAAAACCATTCTCCGTGGTTTAGGCATTCCTACTTGTGTGGGCTTTGCCCCAACCAAAGCACTTGCAAAAATTGCGAATCGAATTGCCAAAAAATTTAAAGAACGAACACAAGGTATTTATATTATTGATACTGATGAAAAACGCATCAAGGCCTTAAAATGGACTAAGATTGAGGATGTTTGGGGAATAGGAAACAGATTGGCAAAAAAAATGCAAGCACGCCAAATTTATACTGCACTCGATTTTACCAAACCACACAATTATATGTATATTAAAAATACAATGGGAGTTGTGGGCGAACGTTTAATTAAGGAACTTATGGGTGAAAGTGTTTTAGCGATCGAAGAAATTGAATTAACCAAAAAGAACATCGCTGTTACTCGTAGTTTTGAACACAAAATAAATAGTTTAAATGATTTAACAGAGCGGATTTCAACATTTGCAACTATTTGTTCTGATAAATTACGTAAACAAAAATCGTGTTGTTATAGTTTAATGATTTTTATTAAAGAGAATAAACACGACCCGCAAGTTACGCAATACCATCATAGTATTTTAGTTACCCTACCTTACGCATCTAACTCGGCATTAACATTAAGCAATGCTGCAATAAATGGATTAAAAAGAATATATAAACCTGGTAACTATGTAAAAGCTGGTGTTGTAGTGATGCAGTTAATTGCACAGGAACAAAAGCAATTTAATTTGTTTGAAGAGGAAGATCCGAGACACGATAAATTGATGCAAACAATTGATGCTTTAAATACTAAAATTGGGAATCGTAAAATTAGAATCGCAAATCAGGATTTAGTGAGAACTTGGAAGATGAAACAAAACTTTTTATCGCCTAGTTTTACAACTAATATTAAAGATATAATACAAGTAAAATGCTAAATAATAAAAACGTATTACATTTTTTTTTGCCAACAGAATCTACGGATGTGCATAAAATTCCGTTTTATACGGGCGGAATTAAAGCCGGTTTTCCGTCGCCGGCGGCAGACTTTGATGGGACTAAAATTAGCCTGGATGAATTGGTTATTAAAAATAAAACAACTACTTTTTATGCCAAAGCATCGGGGAATTCGATGATTAACGCAGGAATTAATGATGGAGATATTTTAGTAATTGATAAGAGCTTGGAGCCTAAAGATGGTAAGATTGCTGTTTGTTTTATTGATGGAGAATTTACGGTTAAGCGTATTAAAATAGAGAAAGATTATATTTTGCTTGTTGCCGAGAATGAAAAGTATGCGCCTATAAAGGTTACTTTAGATAATGATTTTTTGATTTGGGGAATTGTTACGCATGTTGTAAAAAGCTTATGATTTTGCACAGCGCGTTAGCGGGTGCAGCGGCATCCTTTTGTGAGGTACGAGCAAAAGATATAGCGTAACACGCGACCCGAAGGGGAACGCCCAAATTTATATGATAAAAGAAAGCGGAGCTACATTGTGTAACTCCGCTTTTTTATATTCTGAATTAATAACCTTTATGTAGTTATTTTTTTGGTGCCATTTCGTCTACGAAATGTTCGTTTTCTTCGTATTCAGCAACCATTTCTGCAGCGTAATCTACTTTTTCGCCTTTCCCAAAACGTTTTCCTAAACTATCGAAAATAGAGTAAACTACTGGTACGATAACAAGTGTTAGGAATAAAGATGAGATAAGACCTCCCATAATTACAAGAGCAAGTCCACGGTTCATATCGGCACCGTCACCTGTTGCCATTGCAATTGGCACCATACCGGCAGCCATGGCAATTGTTGTCATTAAAATTGGGCGTAAACGTGCGTGGTTAGCAGCGATTAATGCTTCGTATGTTGAGTAGCCATGTTCTTTACGATGGTTGGCAAAGTCGACCAGCATGATGGCATTTTTGGCTACCAGACCAATTAACATGATGATACCTAAGATGGTGAAAATGTTAAGTGTTTGGTTGAAAATTGCCAAGAATAATAGCGCTCCAATGAATGATAATGGAATTGAGAATAATACTACGAATGGTGTTACGAAACTGTCGTATAAAGCAACCATTACTAAGTATACTAATAGGATAGAAGCGAATAAGGCAACTCCTAATGTTCCAAAACCTTCTTGTTGGTTTTCCATGTTACCTCCCCATTTGAAAGAGATACCTGGCTTTAATTCTAATTTTGAGAATTCCGCTTCCCATTCTTGTGCTAAAGTACCTGCTGGTTTACCTACTACCTGAGCTTGTACAGAAACTGATGGTGATTTGTCACGACGCTCTAGTAATGTTGGTCCAGATCCAAAAGATACATCGGCAAATTGTTCTAATTTAAATATTTCACCTTTAGAGTTGATGAATTTTAAACCTTTAACATCGTCAATACTTCCACGACCAAATTCGTCAAAACGAATATTAATTTCGTATTCTGTATCGCCAATACGGAATTTAGTATCTGTGTTACCAGAGAATGCTGTTTGCATTGTTCCACCAACAGTTGCAACGTTTAGACCAAGAGAATTCATTTTATCGCGGTCTACTTTTACGTTAATTTCTGGGTTTCCGTCTTCTGAAGTTAATTTAACCTCGGTTGCTCCAGGGATGTTTCGTAATAAATCAGCAGCTTTGTTTGCGTATTCTAGGGCTTCTGGTTGCGAGGCTCCGATTACAGTAAGATTTAATGGAGCTTGTTCTGCTCCCATAATTCCCATTTGAACTGTTTTAATTTTAGCTCCCACTAAAACCGCTTCCATTTCGCGTTTAAGTTTTGCAGAGAAAACTTTAGTTGATTCGACTTTACGGTGTTCTTCTGAAACGAAGATATGAATTTCTGATTTGTAAGAAGATCCAGAAGTACTCATCATACCATCTGAAGCTTGACCTACAGTTGTAATCATTTTTTCGATTTCCGTTTTATCTTTTAAATATTCTTCTGCTCTTTGCGTCATGAAGTTTGTTTGCTCAATAGAAGCATCCTTATTCATTTCGATTTGCAAATAAAACTCTCCTTTATCATTACCTGGGAAGAAATCGGAACCGATATAACCACCACCTAATAAACCAACAGTTGATGCTAAAAATAAAACAACAACAATAACAAGAGTTAATATTTTATTGATACGAGAGGCTAATGACCATTTTAAAATATCAGCCACCCATTTTGTGAACCTATCTAATTGTTTTTCGAAACCGATAATGATTCGTCCAAATAATGTTTTGTTAGATAAGTGTTCCATTTTCCCGAAACGAGAGAATAACCATGGTACTACTGTAAAAGATACTAGTAAAGATAACATAGTTGCAATCATTACGGTAACACAGAACTGAGCAAGAATGTCCGCAACTAATCCAGATGCAGAAGCAATTGGTAAGAATACTACCACAATTACTAAAGTAATAGCGGTTACAGTAAATCCAATTTCGGCAGCACCATCATAAGCAGCACGCACTTTATTTTTACCCATTTCCATGTGGCGGTGAATGTTTTCAAGTACAACGATCGCGTCGTCTACCAGAATACCTACCACAAGAGATAAACCTAATAAAGACATTAAGTTTAGGGTATATCCCATAAAATATAAACCAATAAAAGTTGCAATTAATGATAACGGAATAGCTACCATTGTAATAACTGCATTACGCATACTGTGTAAGAAGAATAACATGATGAAACCTACTAACACAATTGCTAAGAACAAGTCAAAAATTACATTGTTTGCAGCTTTTAATGTATAATCAGACGAGTCTGATGCAACTTCAATTTTGATATCGTTGTTTTTATAATCATTTTCAACAACAGTAATTGTTTTTTTAATTAACTCAGATACAGCTACTGCGTTGGCATCAGACTGCTTAAACACCTGTAAAAGAATAGTGTTTGTTTGGTTAATACGCGAAATTTTTTCGGTATCTTTAATACCATCTTGCACGTCGGCAACATCTAATAATCTAATTTTAGTACCATTAGAAGTTGTTATTGGTAAGTTACGTAACTCGTCAATAGTTTTAAATTTACCCGATAAACGAATTGTTGTACGGTTGTCACGTGTTTTTGTGTTTCCGGTAGGGAAGTCAAGGTTTGCAGCCGTAATTGCTTGTTGAACTTGTAGGATTGATAATCCGTAACCTTCTAATTTTTCAGGATTAACAGCTACTTGAATCTCTCTTTCCTCACCACCAATCATATCTACTTTTGCAACCCCGTTAACACGAGCAAAAACAGGTTGAATTTTTTGATCAAGTAAATCAAATAAATCTTTTTCAGATAAATTTGAAGTAACCGAAAGGTTCATGATCGCCACGTCGTCCAATGAGAATTTAGAGATCGAAGGCGTTTCTACGTCATCTGGTAAATCGTTAACAACTGCATTAATTTTACGTTGTGCATCGGTAAGTAAAAAGTTTACATCGGCACCGTTATTAAGTGTTACCATTACTACTGAAACCGACTCGAAAGATTTGGTTTCAATTTTCTTTACGTTCTCGAGCGACGAAACGGCATCTTCAATGATTTTAGATACCGAACTTTCTACTTCAGAAGGCGCAGCTCCAGGGTAAATAGTTTGAATCGTGATTACGTTAATGTCCATTTTAGGTACTAACTCGTACCCCAATTGTTTGTATGAAAATAAACCTCCAAGTGTAAGGATTATAAATAATACAATAATAATACTTGGACGTTTAATTGATATTTCTGATATTTTCATCTTAATAAATTAAACTAAATTATTTAATGATTGTAATTGGTGATTCGTTTAATAAGTTGATTTGACCCGTAATAATTACAACGTCATCAGCTTTAAGACCATCAATAATTTCAATATAATCACCAAAACTTCTACCAGAAGTTACTTTAGTTAATATTGCTTTTCCGTTTTTAGCCACAAAAATGTTGTTTGAACTTACAGAACCAACAAACGCCGTTCTAGGTGCTACTAATAAAGGAGTTTTAGAAGCCTCACCAAATACAGCATTAGCATACATACCAGCTTTTAATTTTTGATTTGGATTTTCTGTCACTTCAATTTCAACAGGGAAGTTTAAACTTTCGTTTGCCTTAGGTGCAATAAAAGTTACTTTACCCCAAAATTTATCTGTTGGGAAAACAGAAGATTCAATATCAATTTTATCACCCACTTTTAAGTTCGCAACGTTTTTCTCGTCGATAGTAACTTTAAGTTTTAATGTGTTGATATTTACAATTTCGAATAAACCTTGACCTGGAGATACAAAAGATCCCGGTTCAACATTTTTAGAGTTGATAAATCCTGGAATTGTAGCTTTAATAACTGCGTCACCTGCTGTAATACGAGCATTTGCAAGGTTATTTTTAGCATTTTCTAATTGTAACTTTGCTTGATCTAGTTGTTGCTTTGTAACTCCGCCTGTTTTAAAAGCATTTTCAAAACGTTCTGCGTCTGCTAAAGCTGTGTTGTAAGAGGCTTGAGCATTGTTCACACCAACATTAAATTTATCCGCTTTAATAACAGCTAAAGTTTGTCCTACGCTAACTTTATCTCCTTCTTTCACATAAACTTTTTGTACTTGACCCGAAGTTTCTGCAGATAATTTAAGTTCTTGTTTTGGAGCAAAAGTTCCGTTTGCAATTAATTGTGTATTTACAACTTGGCTTTTAATAGTATCTACACGAACAGCAACTCCTTCATTTTTTTGAGCCACAATTGCTGTATCAGCTTCGTTTTTAGCTTTGTTTTTATTTAAAACAAACATTATTCCTGCTAAAGCAGCAACAATTACTACACCTGTGATTATTATTTTTTTCATTTTGTTTGATAGATACTATTTAGTTAAAGATTTTAAGTCGCCTTTTGATTTTTTAAGTTGAATTTCTGCAAGTTTATAATCTAACATTGCGCTTGTATAATTGTTTTGAGCATCAGCATACGATGTTTCTGCGTCAAGCAAATCAGTAAGTGGTGCTAAACCATTTTTATAGTTATTTTCTACATTATCTAGAACATCTTTAGCTAACACTACATTATCCTTTTGGATATTTAATGTTATTAATGAATTATTAACTTGTGTGACTGCATTTTTCACCTCTAAGTCTAAAGCTAATTTTGTATCTGCTAAATCTGCTTCAAAAGAGTCGATTTGATTTTGCGCTTGTCTTACTTTAGATCGTACAGAAAAACCATTGAAAATAGGAACGTTTAAGTTTAATCCTAAAGCAGAAAAATCAGACCAATACGCTCCTGGATAACTTTGAAACCAAGGAAATTTTTCGCCAATACCTAAATATCCATAATTAGCAGTAAAGCTTAAACTTGGTAATCCCTCAGCTTGAGTTGCTTTTTTGTTTAAAATTAAAAGCTCTTTTTGTTTTTCTAATAAAGCAATTTCAGTTCTTTGGTTTGCGTTCGCATCAACCGCTGTTATCGCATCAGCCGTAACTTCAAACGTATCATCTTTTACAGTAATTGCTTCATTCATTTCCATACCAATAAGGTATTTTAAAGCATTTTCTTGCAAAGCTTTTGCGTTTTCTAATTGTTGTTTTGAACTGATGATGTTGTTTAATGCAACATTTGTACGATCCAAATCAATTTTTTTAGCCAATCCGTTTTCGTGTAAGTTTTTAATTACGTCACGAACTCTTGTTGTATTTTCAACCGTTTTGCCTAAAGTTTCGATTTGAGATTTTGTTTTATAAACTTCATAATAGCTGTTCGCTACTTTCTCAATAACTTGTTCATCAGTAAGTTCTTTATTTATTTGATAAAACTCACGAGTTGTTTTAGCCGCCTTTAAACCAGTAAACACAGCTAAATTAAAAAGCTGTTGATTTAACGAAACTACCGCTGTTGATTGCCATGGTCGTCCCATTTCAATAATTTGCGTTTGACCACCAAAATTCAATGCTGTTTTTTGTAAAATAGCATTATAGGTGATAGTACCTGTTGCGTTAATCTGTGGTAAAGCATTGGCTCTAGCTTCTTGAATTAAATATTCAGAATTTTCAAGCTCTAAACTTGCCTTTTTAGCTTCTGCTTTATTTGTTAAAGCATGACTAATTGCCTCAGAAAGCGTTAGTTGTTTCACTTGGGCTTGTAAAATAAAAGCCGAAAATAAAACCAAAGCTAATGTTAGCTTATTTTTCATGTATACTGTGTTTTAATTTTAATTTATTTAATAATTCGATTCCTTTAGATGTGCTAATCGCTCTAATATGATAGTCTATGTATTTATTTTGATATTGAATGAATGTATTTGCATTGGTATGAAATTCATCATTATCTAATAAAAAACTCATAGCATTATGGTGTATTTTTGTAATAAAATCAACATCAATATCTGCTCGATACAATTCAAGCTCGATTCCGCGCTTTAAATTATTTTGGATACAAGAAGTAAATTTAGATTCTTGTCTACCTTTTAATTTATCATGAATTTCGGGGTAATATTTTTTCAATTGTTGCACGCCTGCTGTTTTATCATCAGTAATAAAACGTCCTACTTTATCTCTAACCAATAAAAACTCTTCAATCGGATCTTTAAGTTCAGAATAAATTTTATCAATTTCTTTAACTATTCCTTCGGTAATATGTTTCGCGCTACATTCAACTAAAACCGATTTATTTTCATAATGCTGATATATTGTTTTTTTAGAAATACCCATTTCAGCAGCAATATCGTCCATGGTTACAACTTTGAAACCATTTCTCATAAAAAGTTCAGAGGCTTTTTCTAAAATTTTATCAATCATAATTATAACTTATTTTGAGTGCAAATATACCAAGAAACTTTTAAAACAAAAAAAGTTTCCAAAGTTTTTCACATCCAACATTCAATTCTTCAATAAATAAATTAAAAGCGTTATTTTAGCAAAAAATATTGCACATGCGTACTATCGAAGAATATCAAAACCTATTAAACGAATATTTAACAAATATTAATATACCCAATCAACCAAATAATTTATACGAACCTATAAAGTATTTTATGTCTATAGGAGGCAAACGTATGCGTCCGATTTTAACTTTAATGAGTGCGGAAATTTTTGGATGTGATTATAAAAAGGCTTTTCATGCGGCAACAGCAGTAGAATTATTTCATAATTTCTCATTAATTCATGACGATATTATGGATGATGCCCCACTTAGACGAGGCAATCAAACTGTACACGAAAAATGGGACGTAAATACAGCTATATTATCGGGTGACGCTTTATTAATTTTGGCTTACCAATATTTTGAAAATTATGAGCCGCATATTTTTAAATCCTTAGCAAAAATTTTCAGTAAAACAGCGTTAGAAGTTTGTGAAGGTCAACAATATGATGTTGATTTTGAACAACGTGATGATGTTAGTATTGATGAATATATTTTAATGATAAAATACAAAACAGCTGTTTTAGTAGCAGCTGCCATGAAAATGGGAGCCGTAATTGCTGAAACTTCTGACAAAAATGCGGATTTGATTTACGAGTTCGGTCTAAATTTAGGAATCGCTTTTCAGTTACAAGATGATTATTTAGATGCCTTTGGAGATCCATTAACCTTTGGAAAACAAGTTGGTGGCGATATTATTGAGAATAAAAAAACATATTTATATTTAAAAGCTATTGAGTTAGCTACACCTGAGGTAAAAAATCAATTGGTAAATTTATTTTCGATAAAACCACAAGATCCAACACAAAAAATTGCTTCAGTAAAACAATACTTTATTGAAACAGAAGCAGCTGTAAAAACTCAAGAGTTGATTGAGGCTTATACCTTAAAAGCTTTTAACACATTGAATGAATTGGACGTTGAAGCCTCAGAAAAGCAAGGTTTAATAGACTTTGGTAATTTTTTAATGAAACGTAACGTTTAAATAAAATGACAAAAACATATTTAGTTCCCTCATCTGTTACAGACTTATTTTCACAAGCTCATACCTTAGAATTGTATGAAGCTTTGCTTTTACAAGTAACAAAAGACTTTAGATTAGCCAACATTGAACTTGACATAAAGCAAGATGAGATTCCTGAAATTGTTTTTAACAAAACTCAAGACAAAGTCTTTTCGTTAATACAACACGACTTTGCAACCTATTTAAACTTACTATATATTATAGATGTATCAGAAGATCAAATAAAAAAGCTTGACGGTAGTAATATCGTCGAGCTTTCTAATATTATTACTTTTTTAATTTTAAAAAGAGAATGGCAAAAAGTATGGTTTAAAAAACATTATTAAAAGTAAACTCTTAAAAAAGGCATAAAAGCTTCATTATAAACATTTTCTTTCTTATTAAAAAGCACATTGTAGCGCACACCAAAAGTTACATTTTGCTGTCGGTAACCAGCTCCTAAAAAAAGAGCAGTATTCCAAAAATCTCGTTTTTCATTATAAACAACCCAATCTTGATTTACTCGCAACTGCTCCAACTCAGCAGAAAGCTGAATAAATGAAACCGGATTGGCCAAAACGAGTAAACTACCACCATACATATTAGATTTCACCACGTTTTTTTGATTTAAATATGCATAGTGCAAACCAACTCCAGCGGCAAAATATTCATTAAAATTATAAACCGCACTAGGTCCTACCAGTATATTTGTCAGATTGTTACCAACTCCAAGTCCGAAATTTCCTCCAAAATTAACATTATTCCAAAAATTATTTTTTTGGCTATTTTGAATACTATCTTGTGCGTATATCTGAAAACTTAAGGTTAAAAAAAGTGAAATTCTCAGTAAAGCAGTTAACTTTGTGTTGTATTTATCTAACATAATTCTTTTGTGAAATATTTATATTATAAAAATATGAAAAACATTAGAGATTTTATAGAAAGAGTTGTATTTTTGCTTAAAATTTTTAACCAAAAAGGTCTTTAGACAATAATATGGATAGGTTTTCCTTTTTAAATGCGGCACACACTGCTTTTTTTGCTGATCTATACGAACAGTATTTGCAGTACCCTGATAGTGTAGAGCCAAGCTGGAGAAGTTTCTTTCAAGGGTTTGACTTTGCTAATGAATACAGTGACAGAGGTCCTGTAGAAGAATTATCAACAGCTTACTATAATTCAGGTTCTTCGAACAATACATCAACTGTTTCTGGAACAGAAGCGGCGAAATCTGTTCAAAAAGAATTTGGTGTTTTACGCTTAATTGATGCATATAGAGCATATGGACATTTATTAGCGAAGACGAATCCAATTCGTGAACGCCAAGTAGAAAGACCCGATTTATCGTTAGAAAAATTCGGTTTATCTACAGCAGATTTACAAACTCGTTTTGAGGCTGCTAAAACTATACAACTTCAAACATCAACTTTAAAAGAAATTGTTGATCGATTAGAAGCCGTTTATTGCTCTGCTACTGGTGTGGAATTTGCTCACATTGGTAACGAAGAGAAAAGAAACTGGATCTCAAACTACTTCGAAGGTCCTAAAAACATTTTTACAGTAGATCAGAAAAAAAATATTTTAGATAAGCTTATTCAAGCAGCAGCTTTCGAAAACTTTTTTCATACAAAATACGTAGGTCAAAAACGCTTCTCTTTAGAAGGGTTAGAGGCTGCAATTCCAATGTTCGATGCTTTGATTGAAGCAGCTGCAGAACGTGGAGTTCAGGATTTTGTGATGGGAATGGCTCACAGAGGTCGTTTAAATGTTTTAGCTAATATTTTTGGGAAACCAGCTCAAAATATTTTCACAGAATTTGACGGAAAAGATTACCTAGATGTTGAAGAATCTTTTGATGGAGATGTTAAATACCACTTAGGTTACACTTCATACAGAGAAACTAAATCTGGTAAAAAAATAAAAATCAATTTAGCGCCAAACCCATCTCACTTAGAAACTGTTGGTGCTGTTATTGAAGGGGTTGCTCGTGCTAAACAAGATAATTTAGCAGATGGTGATATCACTAAAATATTACCAATCACAGTACACGGAGATGCCGCTGTAGCAGGACAAGGTATTGTTTATGAAATGGTACAAATGTCTAAAATACGTGCTTACCAAACAGGTGGTACAATCCGTTTAGTAATGAACAACCAAGTTGGTTTTACAACTAATTACAAAGACGCACGCTCTGGAATTTATTCAACAGACGTTGCTAAAGTAGTTTCGGCTCCTGTAGTACACGTTAATGCTGATGATACAGAAGCAGCAGTTAAAGCTATGTTATTCGCTTTAGATTACAGAATGACATTTAAAGAAGACGTTTTTGTTGACTTAGTTGGATACCGTAAATATGGTCATAATGAAGGGGATGAACCTCGTTTCACACAACCAACATTATATAAATTAATTTCTAAACATAAAGGAGCACGTAATATTTACAGCTCACGTTTATTAGAAAACAACGAAATCACAGAAGCTGAGATTACTGCTTTAGAAGAAAAATATAAAGCATTCTTAGAAGAAAACTTAGAAGTATCTAAAGCTACTGAAAAAGCAACAATCATTCCTTTTATGCAAGAAGAATGGGTTGGTTATAACATTGCTAATCAAGACAGAATGTTACAAACTTTTGATACAAAAGTATCTAAAGATAGATTAGACCAAGTTGCTGAAGTAATTACTAAATTACCAGAAGATAAAAAATTCATCAATAAAGTAAATAAATTATACGGAGATAGATACAAAATGTATTTTGAAACGGATAAATTAGATTGGGCTTTAGGTGAAATGTTAGCTTATGGTACTTTAATGCAAGAAGGTTTTGATATTCGTTTTACAGGTCAGGACGTACAACGTGGTACTTTCTCTCACCGTCACGCAGTTGTAAAAACTGAAGAGACAGAAGAAGAAGTAACTGTGTTAAACCGTTTAGACTCACGTAAAGGTAAAATGCATATCTACAACTCTCACTTATCTGAATACGCAGTTTTAGGTTACGAGTATGGATACGGATTTGCAAATCCAAAAGCATTACCAATTTGGGAAGCACAATTTGGAGATTTCTCTAACGGTGCACAAATTATGATTGACCAATACATTTCTGCAGGGGAAGATAAATGGAGTAACCAAAACGGTTTAGTAATGTTGTTACCTCACGGATATGAGCACCAAGGGTCTGAACACTCTTCAGCTCGTCCAGAGCGCTACTTACAATTATGTTCTGAACACAATATGTATATAGCAAACTGTACAACACCAGCAAACCATTTCCATTTATTACGTCGTCAAATGGTTACTGATTTCAGAAAACCATTAGTAGTATTTTCACCAAAATCACTATTACGTCACCCATTAGCTGTATCTTCAATCGAGGATTTCGTGAACGGTTCATTCCAACCTGTAGTTGATGATCCAATTGTAACAGATAAAGCAGCAGTTAAAACTTTAGTTTTTGTGTCAGGTAAATTCTATTATGATTTACAAGCAGAAAAAGAAAAGTTAGGACGTAATGATGTAGCTTTTGTACGTTTAGAACAATTATTCCCATTAGCAATTGAAGATATTAAAGCAATTATAGCTACATATCCAAACGCTAATGACTTTGTTTGGGCACAAGAAGAACCTAAAAACATGGGAGCATACGGATTCATGTTAATGAATTTTGATTTAGTTAAATTACGTTTAGCTTCTCCTAATGTAGCATCTGCACCAGCAGCAGGTTCATCTGTACGCTCTAAAGCACGTTACGCACATGCTATTGCAAAAGTTTTTGATAAAGATTTAAAATAAAAAATATAAACAACTTCTAAAAATATATTCCAATGAGTATCTTAGAAATGAAAGTTCCTTCACCAGGGGAGTCAATCACAGAAGTAGAAATTGCTACTTGGTTAGTTAAAGACGGAGATTATGTAGAAAAAGACCAAGCGATCGCTGAGGTTGATTCAGATAAAGCAACATTAGAATTACCAGCTGAAGCTAGTGGTATTATCACATTAAAAGCAGAAGAAGGTGACGCTGTTGCTGTAGGTCAAGTAGTTTGTTTAATTGATACTGCTGCTGCTAAACCATCGGGATCTGCTCCTGCTGCTGAAGCGCCAAAAGCAGAAGCTCCAAAGGCTGAAGAACCAAAAACTGCTCCAGCTCCTGCTGCACCAGCTCAACCAGCGGCTACTTATGCTACAGGTTCTGCATCTCCTGCTGCTAAAAAAATATTAGATGAAAAAGGAATGTCTGCATCTGATGTTGTTGGAACAGGAAAAGACGGTCGTGTAACTAAAGAAGATGCTATCAAAGGTGTTCCATCATTTGGTACTCCATCAACAGCAGGCTCTAGAGGTATCGAACGCAAAAAAATGTCGATGTTACGTCGTAAAGTTGCTGAGCGTTTAGTTGAAGCTAAAAATACGACAGCTATGTTAACTACTTTTAACGAAGTTAACTTAACTGAAGTAAACAAATTAAGAAGCCAATACAAAGATGCTTTCAAAAACAAACACGGTGTTTCTTTAGGATACATGTCTTTCTTCACGAAAGCTGTAACTCGTGCTTTACAATTATTCCCAGATGTTAACTCTATGATTGACGGACAAGATCAAATGAAATTTGATTTCATTGATATCTCTGTTGCTGTATCTGGACCTAAAGGTTTAATGGTTCCTGTTGTTCGTAACGCAGAATTATTAACTTTTAGAGGTGTTGAGTCTGAAATCAAACGTTTAGCAACAAGAGCTCGTGATGGACAAATCACAGTTGACGAAATGACAGGTGGTACATTTACAATCACTAACGGTGGTGTATTTGGATCAATGTTATCAACTCCAATCATTAACCCTCCACAATCTGGTATCTTAGGAATGCACAACATTATCGAGCGTCCAGTGGCTGTTAATGGTCAAGTTGTTATCGCTCCAATGATGTACATTGCATTATCTTACGACCACAGAATTATCGACGGACGTGAGTCTGTAGGTTTCTTAGTTGCTGTTAAAGAAGCATTAGAAAACCCAACAGAATTATTAATGGACAACAATCCTACTAAAGCATTAGAATTATAATTCTATATCCTTATAGTTACTCATATAAAGCTACCTATTTTTTTAGGTAGCTTTTTTTGACTTTATATTTATACAAAAGCGTTATAATTTCAAAAAATTAAATATGGCAATACAAAATAAATCGGCAGCAGTGCGTTTTATATTTATAACCATGCTGATTGATGTAATTGGTTTAGGTATAATTATACCTGTAATTCCAAAACTATTATTAGAATTAAGCGGTGTAGATATAAGTGAAGCAGCCTTAATTGGAGGATGGTTATCATTTGCTTATGCAATCACACAATTTATATTCGCACCCATAATTGGTAATTTAAGCGACCAATTCGGACGCAGACCAATCATACTTCTTTCCTTACTTTTTTTTGCGATTGATTATGTTTTTTTAGCCATAGCTCCAACCATAGCTTGGTTATTTGTAGGACGCATCATTGCAGGCTTTACTGGAGCGAGCATCTCTACAGCCTCTGCTTATATTGCAGACATATCAACTAAAGAAAATAAAACAAAAAACTTTGGAATGATTGGAGCCGCTTTTGGAATAGGGTTTATCATTGGCCCAGTTTTAGGAGGCTTTTTAGGTCAATACGGCTCACGAGTACCTTTTATTGCTTCTGCTGTACTCTGCTTAATTAATTTTATTTATGGATATTTCATTCTTCCAGAATCACTTCCTTTAGAGAAAAGAAGAAAATTTGATTGGAAAATAGCCAATCCAATAGGTTCTATTTTACGATTAAAAAAATACCCAAAAATTATTTTATTGGTTCTTGCAGTTTTTTTAATGTATGTAGGTCACAATGCAATACATGGTAATTGGAATTATTTTGTTATGTATCGATTTAACTGGGACGAAAGAATGATTGGTATATCCATGGGAACAATTGGTTTATTAGTTGCCATTGTACAAGGAGGATTAATTAGATGGATAAATCCAAAATTAGGAAACAAAAAAAGTATTGTTTTAGGATTAACATTAACCACATTGTCTTTTTTACTTTTTGCTGTAGCAAATAAAGAATGGATGATGTTTGCCTTTTTAATTCCATATTGTTTGGGTGGAATTGCCGGACCAGCTCTACAAGCCATTATTACAGAATTTGTTCCAGATAACGAACAAGGTCAAATACAAGGAACTTTATCCAGTATAAACAGTGCTACGGCAATTGTTGGTCCTTTACTAATGTCGAATGTGTTTTTTTATTTCACACACGATAAAGCTCCATTTTTATTTCCGGGAGCACCCTTTTTATTAGGAGCACTACTTGTCTCAATAGCAATTTACATTGTGATATACAATTTCAAAAAAGCCAAAATTTAAATTTTGGCTTTTTTATTTTAAGTATAAAAACTTATTTTGATAATCAATAATCGCATGATGCTTTATCAATATATCAGCGCCTAAAATACCATTTACGGGTGCGACATTATGATTTTTTAAAGCTAAATTTACATGTGACAAATCAAAAACAATAATATCAAAATTTAAATTCTTCCATCTCGATAAGCTAAGCTGATTACCATAAGAAATCTTAGTTTTCATTCCCACAGCTCCTGCCCCAGCGGCAGTAGTTTTAGAATCTGAAGTTATCAAATTAAAAAAATCCTCATACTCTGACCCTACACAGCTGTTTGATGCACCAGTGTCTAAAATAAATCTAGCATAAATATTATTTAATTTAGTTTTTACTATTAAGTGTTTTGTTTTTGATATTTTAAAAGGAATTTTTTTATAACCATTTTTCTTATAATATGTAGATAATATATCCATAGAAGGGATTTTAAGTATTAATTGTTTTTTTGTTCGTACTTTTGTAAAAATATTTTTTTCAATGAATTTTATAGACACGCATTCCCATTTATATTCTGATCAATTTGATAGTGATCGTGATTTAATAATTGAAAATGCAATAAACAAAGGGGTTACTAAAATAATTTTACCTGCTATTGACTCTAGTTATACACAAAAAATGTACGAATTAGAGCAGCAATATCCCGATACATTTTTTTTAATGATGGGACTACATCCTTGTGATGTGAAAGAAAATTATTTAGATGAACTTCTATTTATTGAAAACGAATTAAAATCCAGAAAATTTTGTGCCATTGGTGAAATTGGAATTGATTTATTTTGGGACAAAACTACACTAGATATTCAAAAAATTGCGTTTCAAAAACAAATACAATTAGCAAAACAATATAAGTTACCAATTAATATACATTGTCGAGATGCTTTTGAAGAGGTTTTTAAAGTTTTAGAACTAGAAAAAGGAGATGACTTATTTGGTGTATTTCACTGTTTTTCGGGAACGATTGAAGATGCTAAACGAGCAATATCTTATAATTTAAAATTAGGAATAGGCGGAGTAGTCACTTTTAAAAATGGAAAAATAGATCAGTTTTTAAATGAAATTCCTATTGAGCATTTGGTTCTAGAAACAGATTCGCCATACCTAGCTCCTGTTCCTTTTAGAGGTAAAAGAAACGAAAGTAGCTACATCCCATTAATTGCTGAAAAATTGGCCTCGATTTACAACATTTCAGTTAACGAAGTAGCATTTATAACAACACAAACAGCACAAAATATTTTCAAAATTTAAAACACTTCTTTTATACCAAAATATTTTGTTCATTTGTTCAAAACTAATACACTTTTAGTTATGACTAAATTTGATTCTATACGCTTTTATTACGACAGCGAAGTAAATACTATTTTAAAAAATGTAGTTGATCATCCTATTGTAAAATCGATGATGAACTATACTTTCCCAGATCTAAGTGATGAACAATGGAAAGAACAACTAGTACGTACACATTCGATTCGTGATTTTCAAGCGAATTTTATATATTTTGCCATGCAGAGAATTCTTGAAAACAGCTCTGATGGTTTAACAACATCTGGTTTCGAAAAGCTTGAGCCAAACACCTCTTATCTATTCATTTCTAATCACCGTGATATCATTTTAGACACTTCGTTA
Organism: uncultured Flavobacterium sp.; assembly: GCA_947631175.1. GTDB lineage: Bacteria > Bacteroidota > Bacteroidia > Flavobacteriales > Flavobacteriaceae > Flavobacterium. Next base: position 9,487 of record CANRKI010000019.1, on the reverse strand, counting down.
TTAAATGTTTCATTGTTAGAGCATGGATTGGTAATGACAGCCTCTGCGGTTGGAGATAATCTAGTAAAAAAACAAGCACTAGAGGTCATTGCTAAACTAAACCGAAACTTTATTATTAAACGTGGTTTATCGCCTCGCGAATTGTTACAAAGTTCAAAACTTGTTTCAGAATACATTCAACAATTAATTTTAAGTGAAAACCGATCGGTTTGGATTGCGCAACGCGAAGGAAGAACTAAAGACGGAAATGACGCTACGCATCAAGGGGTTTTAAAAATGATTGCTATGGCTGATGAGAACAATAACGTTACGCAGTATTTTAAAAAGTTACGCGTAGTTCCTGTTTCCATTTCTTATGAATATGATCCAACCGACTCGTTAAAAATTCCAAGATTAATAGCACAAGCTAAAAACGAAGCTTATGTTAAAGCTAAAAATGAAGATTTTGTAACAATTTTAAGCGGATTAATTGGACAGAAAAAACACATTCACATTCATATTGGTGATGTTTTAGATACAGAACTAGATACTATAGCGGCCGAAAATCAGCAAGCAAACAAACAAATTCAAGCAATTGCATCTGCTCTTGATGATCAAATTCTTAAAAACTATAAACTTTGGCCAACTAATTTTATAGCCTACGATATTGTACACAATAGTAATACATTTGAGCATTTTTATACCGAAAAGGACAAACAATTGTTTATACGCAGGTTAGAATTGCATTTAGCAGGTGAAAATGAACATTTGAAAGAAGATTTTTTAAATATGTATTCCAATCCAGTGGTGAATCGTTTAAAATATGGAAGCATCGAACAAAACTAAAATTCTATTGATTTACACTGGTGGTACCATCGGTATGATCAAGGACTCGATAACCGGAGTTTTAAAAGCATTTAACTTCAATGAATTGCTACAGCGTATTCCAGAACTGAATCTTTTAGATTGTAGCGTAGATACCGTTTCCTTTGCTAATCCTATTGACTCATCGAACATGGATATTGAGCATTGGGTAGCGATGGCTGATAGTATTGAACAAAATTACGAAGCTTATAATGGCTTTGTTGTTTTACATGGATCAGACACAATGTCCTACTCTGCTTCGGCTTTAAGTTTTATGCTCGAAAATTTAAACAAACCTGTTGTTTTTACCGGTTCGCAATTACCTATTGGAGATTTACGAACGGATGCAAAAGAAAACTTAATTACAGCCATCCAAATCGCTTCTTTACACGATAAAGGAAATCCTATAATTAAAGAAGTTTGTTTGTATTTTGAATATAAATTATATCGCGGAAACAGAACAACAAAAATTAGCGCAGAACATTTTAATGCTTTTACATCACCTAATTTACCTGCTTTGGCAGAATCGGGCGTACATTTAAAAGTAAATAAAGAATTACTTTGCTCTGCAAATCAAAAAAAATTAGTTGTACATAAGGATTTTGACAAACGCGTCTTAATTTTAAAAATATTTCCTGGATTAAGTCCATACATGCTTAATTCTATATTAAATATTGAAAATTTAAAAGGATTAGTAATCGAAACCTATGGATCCGGAAATGCTTGTAACGAACCTTGGTTTGTAGATGCAATTGCTAAGGCAATAAACAACGGTTTAATTATCGTAAATGTAACGCAATGCTCTGCCGGAACAGTTAACATGGAAAAATACGAAACGGGAATTCAATTAAAACAAATAGGTGTAATATCAGGTTACGATATCACAACCGAAGCTGCGGTTACCAAACTGATGTATTTACTGGGAGCAAAAGTATCGGTTTCGGTATTCAAAACTATTTTTGAAACCTCGTTACGAGGAGAAATGTCTGAAATTTTAGACTAATAACTTAAAGTAAAATTATATGAAATATCTTTCTTTTTTATTCTTTTTGATAAGTTTAGGAAGTTTTAATTCGCTTTACGCACAAGAAGAGGTGGTAATTGCTAATCCTGTAGATTCACTTTACAGAGAAGATCAATTCTACCTAAATATTTCGTATAATATGATGCAAAATAAACCTGTTAATTATCAGCAACGTGGTTATTTTTCGAATTTAGGTTTTGGTTTTCTACGTGATATCCCGCTAAATAAACGACGAAATATTGCTATTGCTCCGGGTATTGGTTACACATATAGTCGAACAAATAGTAATTTGTTTATTCAGCCAGAAAATAATTTAAATCTAGAAAATAACATTGTTGTAGTTGATCGTTCTAGTTATGATAAAAATATTTTAACGTATCATAATCTAGATATTCCTATTGAGTTTAGATGGAGAACCTCGGTTCCAGAAACGCATAAATTTTTCAGAATTTACGCTGGAGTAAAATTTAGTTACATTTTTGCCAATCAATCTAATTTTAAAAGTCCAGCTCAGGATGTAAAAGTCACTGGAATTAAAGAAATAAAAAATTTTCAAACAGGATTGTATCTAGCACTGGGTTATAACACTTGGAATGTTTACACTTATTACGGACTGACTCCTTTATTGGAAACAAAAAATCAATCGTCCGAACAAATAAAAATGAATACATTTCATATAGGCTTAGCCTTTTACATTTTATAGCCAATAAACAAAAAGTTGAACTTGGCAATAAACGCCAACAACAGTTCCCCAAAACAACTCGGAAGGCGTATGAGCTTTCATAGCAAGTCGGGAACTTGCAACAATTCCTGTAAGTAAAATAAGAGCACATATTAAAAGTAAATTGGGAGAACTTGTTTTTACAGAAAGTCCAATAATAAAACTAGCCATTCCGCCTACACCTATCATGTGTAGGCTTATTTTTTTCCTCAAAATGGCAGCAAATAAAGCCAGAATGGTACTTGCCAATGCACCTATAAAAAAGAACTTTAAATCACTATCTGGTATAGGTTTTAAAGTATAAAAGCTAATAAAATAAAAATACATGGCTTGTATTGCCAAAGGGAGTTTACGCTGTTTCACATCATTTACCATAATATCTGTACGCAATAATTTTAACATACGTAATAAATAAAATACGGCAATTGGTATTAAAACGGTAAGTAAAAAAATTTGAGCTAATAAAATTACTATTGCATTTAATGCATAATATTTGGAATGAAACCCAAAGTAGAATAATGAAGTATAAACCGAAACAAATAACGGGTGAAAGATATAAGAATATAATTTTAATATAGTTTTCATTTTTACTTGTTTCGGTTTTTTGTTTTATATTTTTTTTCGCATTCTTGCTACCGGAATATCTAATTGCTCACGATATTTCGCAACTGTTCTACGTGCAATTGGATAACCTTTTTCTTTCAAAATTTCAGCTAATTTATCGTCTGGTAAAGGTTTCACTTTATCCTCTTCCTCTATTACATTTTGTAATATCTTTTTAATCTCGATAGTAGATACGTCCTCACCTTGATCGTTTTTCATCGCTTCAGAAAAATAATCTTTTACTAATTTAACACCATAAGGTGTATCTACATATTTAGAATTTGCCACACGTGAAATTGTCGAAATATCTAAACCTACTACATCAGCAATATCTTTTAAAATCATAGGTTTTAGTTTGGTTTCATCTCCATCTAAAAAATATTCTTCTTGATATTGCATAATCGCAGACATGGTAACTAATAAGGTTTCATTTCGTTGCTTAATTGCATCGATAAACCATTTCGCAGAATCTAATTTTTGTTTTATAAACTGAACCGCATCCTTTTGTTGCGCCGATTTTTCGCGTGTATCCTTATATGTTTGCAACATATCTTTATAATCACGTGAAACATGCAACTCTGGATTATTACGCCCGTTTAAACTTAATTCTAATTCGCCATCATTAATTCGGATAATAAAATCCGGAATTACGTGCTCTACAACTCGATTCGAATCGTATGAACCTCCTGGCTTTGGATTTAATTTTTCAATTTCCTCAATAGCTTTTTTAAGTTCTTCACGACTGATGTCAAATTTTGTTATCAATTTATCATAATGCTTTTTGGTAAAGGCATCAAATTGATCTTCGATTATTTGGATCGCCAAATCTACCGAATGTGTTGGCGTTTTAGCTTTTAATTGCAATAGCAAACACTCTTGTAAATCACGAGCTCCAACTCCTGCAGGTTCTAATTCATGAATAATATTTAATATTCGTTCCACAGTATTCTCGTCTGTATAAATTGCTTGTGTAAAAGCCAAATCATCAACTAAATCCTGTGTAGTACGACGTATGTATCCTATATCATCAATACTTCCAACTAAAAATTCAGCAATTGCACGATCTTCATCGGTTAAAATAAAAGTATTTAATTGATTTAATAAATCCTGATGAAAACTAACCGCTGCCACAAACGGAATTTCACGCTCCTCATCATCGTCACTATAATTGTTAGATTGTAGTTTGTAATCCGGAGTTTCGTCGTCACTTAAATATTCATCAATATTAATATCATCAGCATCAATTGTATCGTTATCGTAATCGTCGTCATATTCATCACGCGTTTCGTTGTCGTATTCTTCTTGCTGACTTTCCTCTTTTCCTACTTCTAAAGCTGGATTTTCAACTAACTCCTCTTTTAAACGCTGCTCAAAAGCCATAGTTGGCAACTGAATCAATTTCATTAATTGAATCTGTTGAGGAGAAAGTTTCTGAGATAATTTTAATTGTAAATGTTGCTTTAACATAATATTCTGTAGTGAGTATAAATAAAAAGTTTCAAGTATAAAGTTACTATAAAAACTCGATACTTGAAACTTTTGGTATATTGTTTGCTATGTTTTTTTAAATACTAAAATTCAGCATTTTGTGGTGTACGTGGAAAAGGAATCACGTCTCTAATGTTTGTCATACCTGTTACAAACAATACCAAACGCTCAAATCCTAATCCAAAACCAGAGTGAGTTGCCGATCCAAATCTGCGGGTATCTAAATACCAATATAATTCTTTTTCGTCAATTCCTAATGCTTGCATTTTCTCAACTAAAACGTCGTAACGCTCTTCACGCTGAGATCCTCCAACAATTTCTCCAATTCCAGGGAATAAAATATCCATCGCTCGTACTGTTTTTCCATCTTCGTTTAAACGCATATAAAATGCTTTAATTTTAGCTGGATAATCAAATAAAATTACCGGACATTTAAAGTGCTTTTCAACCAAGAAACGTTCGTGCTCAGATTGTAAATCTGCTCCCCATTCCTCAATTAAATATTGGAATTTTTTGTTTTTATTTGGCTTCGAAGCTTTTAAAATATCAATCGCTTCTGTGTAAGATACACGTTTAAAGTTATTCTCTAAAACAAAGTTTAATTTTTCTAATAAACTCATCTCAGAACGCTCTGCTGCTGGTTTCGATTTTTCTTCGTCTAACAAACGTTGCTCTAAAAATTTTAAATCGTCACCACATTTATCAAGCGTATATTTAATTACGTATTTAATAAAATCTTCGGCTAAATCCATGTTAGCATCTAAATCATTAAAAGCAACCTCTGGTTCAATCATCCAGAATTCAGCCAAGTGACGAGATGTATTCGAGTTTTCTGCTCTAAATGTAGGTCCAAACGTATAAATTTGACCTAAAGCCATAGCATACGTTTCGCCTTCTAACTGTCCAGAAACTGTTAAATTAGTATGTTTACCAAAAAAATCTTCTTTGTAGTTAATACTTCCATCCTCATTTCTTGGTGCAGAACCATCTAAAGGTAACGACGTTACTTGGAACATCTCTCCTGCTCCTTCCGCATCAGAACCCGTAATAATTGGTGTGTTTACATAAGCAAACCCTTTTTCCTGAAAATATTGGTGAACCGCAAACGATAACGTAGAACGCACACGCATAATCGCTCCAAACATATTGGTACGAATACGTAAATGCGCATTATCACGTAAAAACTCTAACGAGTGTTTTTTTGGTTGCATCGGATACTTTTCAGGATCAGAATCCCCTAAAATCTCAACCTTATTCGCTTGTATTTCTACATTTTGCCCACTTCCTTTACTCTCAACTAAAGTTCCAGTAATCGATACCGCTGCTCCAGTTGTAATACGTTTTAATATCTCGTCAGGTGTATTTTCAAAGTCAACTACACACTGAATATTATTAATTGTCGATCCGTCGTTAAGCGCAACAAATTGATTGTTTCTAAAAGTTCTAACCCAACCCTTTACGTTAACTTCCTGTAAAGTGTTTGTCCCTGTTAAAAGGTCTTTAATTTTCGTGTGTTTCATTACAGTGTGATTTTATATAAAGCCCAAATTACTTTTTACCAGTAATAAAAGGGTATTTTTTACCATTTAAAATGCTTGCAAATGTAATGAAATTCAGCATCATTTTATATATAAAATTGCAAATTAAGACCACAATCAACAAATAAACTTTTAGCTTCGCACTCACAGAATCATTTTTAGGGCGTTCCCCGCTTTTTAAAGAGCGGGTCGCGTTTTTCGCTAAATCTTTTATTTGTTAGCCTCGCCAAGCTCTGCTATCAAATAAAAGGATACCGCTACAACCGCTAACGCGCGCTGCCCCATTTTAAAATCTAACAGCAAAATTTAAAAAAAAATCCTGTAACCAAACGTTACAGGATTTTTGAATTTATACTTTCATGATTTCAGCCTCTTTAACAGCTAAAAGTTCATCCACTTTTTTAATGTAAGTATCCGTTAATTTTTGAACGTCATCCTCAGCACCTTTACAAATATCTTCAGATGTTCCGTCTTTTTCTAACTTTTTAATATCTGTATTTGCATCTTTACGTGCATTACGAATACCAATTTTAGCATCTTCTGCTTCAGCTTTTGCTTGTTTAACTAAATCACGACGACGCTCTTCAGTTAACGCAGGAATGTTAATAATAATCGATTCACCATTGTTCATTGGATTTAAACCTAAATTCGCAATCATAATTGCTTTTTCAATAGGTGTAATCATTGAACGCTCCCACGGTGTAACAGTTAACGTACGTGCATCTGCCGCGTTAATGTTTGCCACCTGAGAAAGTGGTGTTTGCGAACCGTAATAATCAACAAACACACCACCTAACATTTGTGGTGATGCTTTACCAGCACGGATATTTAAAAATTCTTTGTCTAAGTGATTTAAAGAACCTTGCATAGATTCTTTAGCGCTATCTATTACAAAATTTATTTCTTCAGTCATTTTGCTAAAATTTTAGTAAAATTAATTATTTACAATTGTTCCTATGTTTTCGCCTTGACAAACTTTAAGTAAGTTTCCTTCTTTGTTCATGTCAAAAACTAAAATAGGTAAGTTATTTTCTTGGCTTAAAGTAAAGGCAGTTGTGTCCATTACATTTAAACCTTTATCTAATACATCTTCAAAAGTAATGCTATCAAATTTAACAGCATTTGGATTTTTTTCTGGATCCGAGTCGTAAATACCATCCACTCTAGTTCCTTTCATGATAACATCTGCACCAACTTCGATTCCTCTTAAAACAGCTGCTGTATCTGTTGTAAAATAAGGGTTACCTGTACCTGCACCAAAAATTACAATACGATTTTTTTCTAAGTGTCTAGTCGCACGACGCTTAATATATGGTTCAGCAATCGCTTCGATTTTTAAAGCAGTTTGTAAACGTGTTTGCATACCAGCAGCCTCTAAAGCACCTTGTAATGCCATACCATTTATAATTGTAGCAAGCATTCCCATGTAGTCACCTTGTACACGATCCATGCCGTTAGATGCTCCTGCAACACCTCTAAAAATGTTACCACCACCAATTACAATGGCAATTTCGATTCCTAGATCGTGAATTTGCTTAATTTCAGCTGCATATTCCGCTAGTCTTTTAGGATCTATACCATATTGGCGCTCACCCATTAAAGCTTCACCGCTTAATTTTAGAAGAATTCTTTTATATTTCATTTTTGATGTATGTTCAATTGTGCAAATATAAAATTTTATCTGCGTATTATTTCGTTATCTTATTATAAATTTAAAAGTTTGATTTTTAATTCCATCTTTTACAATCTAAACTAAATTTAATGGATCAAATTTTTCAAACTCGCTCTTAGCGCTTTGATAGCCAATAGAATAAATTTCGTGCATTACCTGTTTGTTACTTTCAAAAGTACTATAAGTTGCTAATTCCTCGGGTTGAATAAGTAAATCGCAATTACTAAACTTACTTTGGTTGAGCTGATGTTGCATTAAATCTAACGAATAAGTCATTACATTTTTAATAGATTTTAGATAATCGTTATCTATTTTTTGAATCGGACTTACGTAAGATCCAATTAAAAAGTCACATCGCCCTTGTAAAACATCAGTAGGAAAGTGATTAAAAATTCCGCCATCAGAATAAATTATTCCATCAATCTCGTACGGAGATAAAACTCCCGGAAACGCACACGAAGCCAATATTGCATCAACAATTTTAGTTTCTGAACTAAAAATTTTTATACGTTGTCGCACCATATCGGTAGCACAAATATTTACTTGTATGTTTAAATCTTTAATTTTTCGGTCCTCAAAAACGTCTTCAAAAACTTTTTTAAACGACATCGAATCTATAAATCCAGCTTTGCGTAAAGTAAAATACTTCCATTTAAAAAAATCAATAGATTGTATAAAACGTAATATTTCTTGAGGCGAAAATCCCCAAGCATATAAACAAGCCGCTATCGAACCTGCACTTGTTCCTGATATCATATCTGGTTTTATATTTACTTCATTTAAGTAGGCTAAAACTCCTGCATGAGCCAAACCTTTTGTTCCGCCACCAGAAAGTGTTAATCCAATATTTAAGTCGTTGAAAATCATTTTTAGGATTTTTTTTTAAATTTAAAGTTTTTATCCATATTCTTGCTACATTTTTAAAAATACTACAAACTATGAATCGTTTTAAAACAGCTACTGCATATTCGTATCTTGAATACCGAAAAATAATTACCGAAGATTTAGCCTTACAAATTGAAATTAACAACCCAGACGAGGCAGAAATTGTAAACTACACAAAGTTAAATCAATCCCGAATGAATCGCTTGGATAAAACCATGCAAATTGATACGAATTTAAAAAATATGTTACAAAATTTAGCTTCAACTTATACCTTTTATGTCATTTCCGAAGGTTGGTGTGGCGATGCTGCGCAATTACTTCCAATAATTAATAAAATTACAGAAGCAACCTCAAACATAACCTTGAAAATAATTTTTAGAGATCAAAATCTAGAAATTATGGATCAATACTTAACCAACGGTTCGCGTTCGATTCCTAAATTAGTTATTTACAATGAAAAGGAAGAAGAAATTGCAACATGGGGACCACGACCTGCCGAGGCAACACAATTGGTAATCGATTTAAAAAACCAATACGGTGGCATTACCGAAGAAGTAAAAGAAGGCTTACAAAAATGGTACAACCAAGATAAAGGAATCACAACACAAAACGAAATAATTGCCTTATTAAAATAAAAAAAACGCTCCATTTTACACTGCCCCCAAAAAGTTAGACACTTTTGGGGGCATTTTTTATGGCAAGAAAAGTAAAAT
>CANRKI010000018.1 GCA_947631175.1 uncultured Flavobacterium sp. | reverse complement strand
TGAGTCCGATAGAATATCGAACTCATTTTTATAATTATTAATTTTTAATCTGTCCAAACTTTTGGGTGCAGTCCAATGTTAGGGATTTTTTTTATTTTTAATTGAAATAGAATTTCATAATGATTTTTAAGTTATTTTTACAAATTACTATCTAAAATAGTTATTCTGTTTTTAAGTTTAAAATTGCCAATCTAGTGAAAAAACACACCTCTAAATTAGTTGTTATATTAGGACTTGCCGTATTCGCAGTAGCTTGTTCTACTAAAAAAGATAGGTTTGTAAACCGAAATTATCATGCCCTTACTACTAAATATAATGTTTTATTTAATGGTAACGAAGCCTTTATTAAAGGCGAAGAGGATTTGTTTAAAAACTATCAAGATAATTTTTGGGATGTTTTACCAATTGAGCGTGTTCAGGATCTAGAAGAAACCATGATGCCTGGACAAAGTAAAAACGAAAACTTTGTCCGTGCAGAAACCAAAGCAACTAAAGCAATCCAAAAACACTCCATGAATATTGGTGGGCAAGAACGCAATTCGCAAATCGACGAATCGTACCTGCTTTTAGGTAAAGCCAGATATCACGACGGCCGTTTTTTACCTGCAATTGAGGCGTTAAACTATGTGATGTATAAATATCCAGAATCTAGTACCATTAGCGAAGTTAAATTATGGAAAGAAAAAGCAAATATCAGACTCGAAAGTAATGAAACTGCGATTGAAGGACTTAAAGAATTATTACAAACAGATGATAAAAACTTTAAAAACGAAATTTTAGCAGATACTCACGCTACTTTAGCGCAAGCTTATTATAACATTAATGTTGTTGATACGACTATAACACATTTAACGATCGCTAAAAACCAAACAAAAAATAACGAGAAAAAAGCACGTTATAATTTTGTTTTAGGCCAACTTCATAATAAAATAAATCAAAAAGACAGTGCGTATTACTACTTTCAACAAGTAATTGATATGAAGCGTAAAGCACCGCGCTTATACACCATGCAAGCCCATGCAGAACAAGCAAAAGCCTTTGACTATAAAACAGGTGATACTTTGGCTTTTGTCGAAAAATATAAGGATTTATTAGAGGATCGCGAAAATAGACCGTATTTGGATATTCTAAATCATCAAATGGGTGTTTTTTATGATACATATAACGATCATACTAAGGCGACTTTTTACTACAAACAATCTATTAAAAATCGAAAAAAAGATAACTATTTAGCTCTTTCTAATTACAGAAATTTAGGACAATTAAACTTTGATGAACGTAAATTTATTACTTCAGGTAAATATTACGATTCGTCGTTGGTTTTATTTAAAGGTAAAGAAAAAGAGTTTTTTCATATTCAGCGTAAACGAAAAAACCTTGACGATGTTATTAAATACGAAGGAATTATTGCAAATGCAGATAGTTTAACTTATGTTTTAAATTTAAGTGAACCCGATCGTAATGCTTATTACTCTAGTCATGTTGAAACGTTAAAAGCAAAGGATAGAGAGATTGCTTTAAAAGCGCTAGCTGAGGCTAAAAAGAATGAAAATATGGCAAATAACGCCAATAATTCTAATAATAGAGCTGTACTTAATGCGCAAGCGTTAGGAAGTGTTAGTGAGAGATCAATAGAAAGTGTTGATATGTCTTCAAGAAGACCAACTAAAATGGATGCAATGTCACAAGTATCTAGTCCGCTTGATGTAAATACAACGAATGCTATGGGACAAAGTACTTTTTATTATTACATTCCGGCGTCTATACAGCAAGGTAAAATGTTTTTCGAAAGAAAATGGGGAAAACGTGAGTATAAAGAAGGATGGAGATGGGCTGCAAGTGGTGGCAATGCAATTAATCCTTTTGAAACAGAAAATGATGAATTACTCGCTGATCAATCCAATGATAAAACTGAAAAAGAACAAAGTTTAATTGATTTAAACGATCCAAAATATAAAGTAGAAACCTATACTGATGCGTTGCCTAAAGATGATGACATCTTACAAACATTGGCAAAAGATAGAAATTCGGCATTATATGAATTAGGTTTTATTTACGATGAGAAATTTTTAGAATACCAATTAGCAGCTGATAGATTAGAGGCTTTACTAGTTTCAAACCCAGAGGAGCGACTTGTTTTACCTGCAAAATATAATCTGTATAAAATATACGGCAAGCTTAACGCAGTAGATAAAGCGGATACGGTTAAAAATGAGATTATATCAGAATATCCAAATACACATTATGCTAAAGTTTTATCGGGTGAAATTATAGATCAGAGTAATTCTCCTGAAAAAGTATATAAAAAATTATATCAAGATTACCAAAACGGTATGTTTACAGAAACTTTAGATGAAGTAAATAAAATGATAGATGTGTATGCAGGAAGTGATATAATTGAGAAGTTCGAAATGCTTAAAGCCAGAATCCTTGCTCGTACACAAGGTATAGCAGCATACAAAGAAGCTGTTTTAAAAGTGAACGAATTGTATCCATTAACCGACGAAGGAAAAGAAGCAAAACGCATTTTAGAGCAAGAAATTCCTAATTTAGAGCAATTAACATTAAATGAGGAAGAGTCGAACAATTGGAAAATGATTTACGATTTAAGCATAGAAACAGAAGCTTCAATTAAAGATTTAACCGCTAAAATCAATAAATATATTGCCGACACGCACAATAATAAACTTAAATTATCGACAGATTTATATGATAACAATAAGCAATTACTGGTAATACACGGTTTCTTATCTAAGGAAACAGCGCTAGCAGTAAATGCATTGTTGCAAGATGTAAAAGGATATAAAGTAAAACAAAAAGGATTGCCAATATCTATCCATAATTACAAAGTAATTCAAATACATAAAAATTTAGAACAGTATATAATAGCCTCAAATAAATAAGTTTATGTTTGGAAAAAAAGCCTCAAATAACCCTACAGAAAACCTAGGTAAAACAAATAGAATTGTTCAGGGAACAGAAATAACAGGAAATGTTTTTTCTGAAGCCGATTTTAGATTAGACGGAACCTTGTTAGGTAATTTTACGTCTAACGGAAAGTTAGTAATTGGCCCACAAGGTAAATTGATAGGCGATATTTTTTGTGTCTATCTTGATATTGAAGGAATCTTTGAAGGAAACAGCACCATTAAAGAACAAGTTTCAATTCGTTCAACCGCCATAATTAAAGGAAACCTAACTATGAATCAACTTTTGGTCGAAGCGGGAGCTAAATTTGATGCAACGTGTCAAATGACCAATCAAAAAAATAGTGAAGTTGAAGAATAAAAATAACAACCAATGGTTAGCTTTTGTTGCCGTTCCGGCACAACTAGGGCTAACCATTTATCTTTTTAACTATGCAGGAAAATGGGTGGACAAAACTTATTTTGAAGGAATTGATGCGTGCGAAAAATGGATAACTTTATTAGGAGTTTTCGTAGGTGTTTATTCTGTAATCCGCCAAGTGATGTATATTTCTAATAAAAAATAAGAAAATAACAATGAGATAAGTTAAAAGTTTTAGCATTAAAATTGAAAGTGGTACTTTTGTGTAAATTTCGAATTTTATATCCAAAACCGACAACTGCAAATCTCAAACAATGATACTAAGTTTTTTTAAATGGACCTCTGTGTTTATGGGGATTCATTTTTTTATGTTTAAATTTTTGATAACTAAGGATTTGGTAGCGCCATTTGTGTATAATTACCATTCTGTGAATTTATTATTTATAATTACTTCATTTATAACAATTTCAGTATTATATTTGCTGTCGAAAAAAAATAATGAATATTTAGGATTTATTTACCTTGGTTTTTCAACCTTTAAAACAATTTTATGCTACGCATTATTGCATGAGGTTTTAGGAGCCGAAGGAGATTTACATCAGTTTGAGAAATTTAATATTATTCTATTATTTTTCTTTTTCATGAGCATAGAGGTCTATCAGACTTCTAAAGTATTGAATAAAATATCGTATAAATCAAAAGATTAAAGAAAAACAATAAAAAAGAGCGTAAAGTATGGCGTTTTTAGAATAAAAAACGTACCTTTGCGCAAATTTTAAACGACCGTAAAAGTTAAGATATTTAATAAGGTATGGTAATTACAAGAAAACCGGTAAGATTTATAATGTCAGCAATCGTTGGTTTAGTTTCATCATTCATGATGGCTTCTCCTGTTGCAGATACTATAGATACAGCAAAAGAACATGTTGAGGAACATGTAGAGCATGGACAAGAAGTGTCAGCGTCTAATGATCAAAAACCAGAAGAGGTATATGCAGCAATCGATCATCACTTAAAAGATGATTATTACTACACATTTTTTCATGATAGTAAAACTCATGAACACTTTGGTTTTCCTCTACCAGTTATTTTATTTGATAATGGCTTAAAGATTTTCTCGTCTTCGGAGTTTGATTACGGAAATAAAGTTGTTGAGAAAGATGGTCAAAAATATGTTTTGTACCACGGTAAAATTTACAAAACAACTACAGATGATGCCGCAGCAGCAATTAGCTATGATGAGAATCATCATCCAACAAATGAAAAACCAGTTGATTTTTCGATTACTAAAAATGTTGTAGGTTTATTATTAGCAGCCTTTTTAATTTTCTTAGGATTTACAGCTTTAGCTAAAACATATAAAACATCAGCTAACAATTTACCAAAAGGTTTTGCTCGAGTTTTAGAACCATTAGTTCTTTATGTGCGTGATGAAATGGCAGTTCCAAACATTGGACAAGCTAAGTACAAAAAATTCATGCCATATTTATTATCTGTTTTCTTTTTAATCTTTTTGTTAAATATTTTAGGTTTAACACCACTTGGATTAAACGTTACAGGTAACATTTCAGTAACATTATGTTTAGCTGTGTTTACCTTCTTTATTACAAACTTAAATGGTAATAAAGATTATTGGAAACATATTTTCTGGATGCCAGGAGTTCCTGCGCCAATGAAAGTAGTTTTAGCACCAATCGAGGTGTTAGGTATGTTTACTAAGCCATTCTCATTAATGATTCGTTTATTTGCTAACATTACAGCAGGTCACTCGGTAGTTATGGGATTAGTTTCTGTAGTGTTTTTAATGAAAGCTACTTTAAGTACACCAGGTGCTGTAGGTATTTCATTCTTACTTACATTATTTTTAACATTTTTAGAAATTTTAGTTGCTTTCTTACAAGCATTTATCTTTACAATGTTATCTTCTTTATTCATTGGGCAAGCAGTTGCTGAGCATGATCACGACGATCACCATTAATAAAGACCTTTAAAATAGTATAAAAATTTTGTTTAATTATATATAATTCAATTATTATGACAATTCCAGTATTAGTTGGTGCAGGTGTAATCGTAATCGGAGCTGGTTACGGTTTAGGTAAAATCGGTTCTTCTGCAATGGACGCTATCGCTCGTCAACCAGAAGCAGCAGGTAAAATCCAAACTGCAATGATCATCATTGGAGCATTATTAGAAGGTTTAGCATTCGGTGCTTTAATCTTAGGTAAATAATCTCTATAGGAAAAAATAACATCTGTAGCGGTTGGCTACAGATGTTATTAATTAAACAAGCAAATTAATTAATAAGTTATTAAGTATAAAATCTGATATAAATGGAAAAGTTAATCAATGATTTTTCATACGGTTTGTTCTTTTGGCAAGCTTTAATATTACTAGTTGTTATTTTCGTTTTAGGTAAGTTTGCATGGAAGCCAATCGTAGCTGCTTTAGAAGCTAGAGAGCAAGGGATTCAAGATGCTTTAGACTCTGCTGAAAAAGCTCGCAAAGACATGCTTAACTTAAAAGTTGATAACGAGCGTTTATTAAACGAAGCTCGTGCTGAAAGAGATGCTATGTTAAAAGAAGCTCGCGAAATCAAAGAACAAATGATTGCTGATGCGAAACATGAAGCACAAACTCAAGGTGAAGCTATGATTAATCAAGCTAAAGTTGTTATCGAATCTGAGAAAAATGCTGCTATGGCAGAAATCAAATCTCACGTTTCAACTTTATCTTTAGAAATAGCTGAAAAAGTTTTAAGAGAAGAATTATCTAACAAAGATTCTCAAGAGAAATTAGTTGAGAATATGTTAGCAGATATAAAATTAAACTAATCTTTTATGGCAAGAGCAGCAGTTAGATATGCACAAGCAGTTTTAGATATTGCTAATGCAAACAATAATGCCTCTGACGTAAATAGAGATATGGAACAAATTGCAGAAATTGTAAAAGAAAACGCTGAATTAGCTACTTTTTTACAAAATCCTGTAGTAAAAGCTCAAGTTAAAGAAAATGCATTGAACGAAATTTTCGCTTCTGCAACGCCTGCAACTAAAGGGTTATTCCAACTATTAACATCTAACCAACGATTCGAAATTTTAGCAGACATTGCTACTAAATTCAGTCAATTGTATGATGAATCTCGTGGTGTGCAAGTTGCTACTGTAACTACTGCAATACCTATGTCTAAGGAACTAGAGGTTAAAGTATTAAAAAAGATAAAAGAAATATCTGATAAAAATATTTCTATTGTTAATGTTGTAGATCCAACTATTATTGGTGGATTTGTTTTACGCATCGGAGATCAGCAGTTTAATGCCTCTGTGAATGGTAAAATACAACGATTAAAAAGAGAACTTAATAATTAATATTTACCACACTGCAAAGTGTTTAAATTATAAATTAAAAAATGGCCGAAATTAAACCAGCTGAAATTTCAGCAATATTAAAGAAACAATTATCTGGTTTTGAATCAGGTGCTACTTTAGAAGAAGTGGGAACAGTTCTTCAAGTAGGTGACGGTATCGCTCGTGTTTACGGATTATCAAACGCACAATACGGTGAGTTAGTTCAGTTCGATAACGGGCTTGAAGCTATTGTATTAAACCTTGAAGAAGATAATGTAGGTGTGGTATTATTAGGTCCGTCTACAGGTGTTAAAGAAGGTTCTACTGTTAAAAGATTAAACAGAATCGCCTCTTTAAAAGTAGGTGAACAAATGGTTGGACGTGTTGTTAACACTTTAGGTCAACCAATCGATGGTAAAGGTGCTATTGGTGGTGATCTATACGAAATGCCATTAGAGCGTAAAGCTCCTGGGGTTATCTTCCGTCAACCAGTAACTGAACCATTACAAACTGGTATCAAAGCTATCGATGCTATGATTCCTGTAGGTCGTGGACAACGTGAGTTAGTAATCGGTGACCGTCAAACAGGTAAAACTACAGTTTGTATCGATACGATCTTAAACCAAAAAGAATTTTACGATGCTGGTAAACCAGTATTCTGTATCTATGTAGCTGTAGGTCAAAAAGCTTCTACAGTTGCTAATATCGCTAAAACGTTAGAGGAAAAAGGTGCAATGGCTTATACAATTATTGTTGCTGCTAACGCTTCTGATCCTGCTCCAATGCAAGTATATGCTCCTATGGCTGGTGCTGCAATTGGTGAGTATTTCCGTGACTCTGGTCGTCCAGCTTTAATTGTTTATGATGATTTATCTAAGCAAGCTGTTGCTTACCGTGAGATGTCTTTAATTTTAAGAAGACCACCAGGACGTGAAGCTTACCCTGGAGACGTTTTCTACCTTCACTCTCGTTTATTAGAGCGTGCTGCTAGAATTATTGCTGATGATGAAATCGCTAAAAACATGAACGATTTACCAGAATCTTTAAAACCAATCGTTAAAGGTGGTGGTTCTTTAACTGCTTTACCAATTATCGAGACTCAAGCTGGTGACGTTTCTGCATATATCCCAACAAACGTAATTTCTATTACTGACGGACAAATTTTCTTAGAGTCTGATTTATTCAACTCTGGTGTACGTCCTGCAATTAACGTAGGTATTTCTGTATCTCGTGTAGGTGGTAATGCGCAAATTAAATCAATGAAAAAAGTATCAGGTACTTTAAAACTTGATCAAGCACAATTCCGTGAATTAGAAGCTTTCGCGAAATTTGGTTCTGATTTAGATGCTGCTACTTTAAACGTAATTGAAAAAGGTAAACGTAACGTTGAAATCTTAAAACAAGCTGTAAACAACCCTTACTCTGTTGAAGATCAAATCGCGA
Organism: uncultured Flavobacterium sp.; assembly: GCA_947631175.1. Lineage (GTDB taxonomy): Bacteria > Bacteroidota > Bacteroidia > Flavobacteriales > Flavobacteriaceae > Flavobacterium. The sequence goes on along the minus strand of CANRKI010000018.1, from coordinate 23,901 downwards.
TTATCTACGCTGGTACTAAAAACTTATTAAGAAATGTACCTGTAAATAAAGTTAAAGAATTTGAGAAAGATTTTATCGATTTCTTAAACGCTAAACATAAAGATACATTAAACGCTTTAAAAGCTGGTAAATACACTGATGAATTAACTGCTGTATTAGATAAAGCTGCTAAAGAAATCGCATCAAAATATTAATTAATTAAGGATAGGAGTTAGTAATAACTCCTAACTCCTACTCCTAAATTACATCTTATAAAATGGCAAACTTAAAGGAAATACGTAATAGAATTAGTTCAGTTTCATCTACGATGCAAATCACATCTGCGATGAAAATGGTATCTGCTGCTAAATTAAAAAGAGCTCAAGATGCTATTACTGCGATGCGCCCTTATGCCGAAAAACTTACTGAATTAATACAAAACCTTAGTGGTTCGTTAACTGGTGATGCTGCTGGTAAATATGCTGAGCAACGCGAAGTTAATAAAGTATTAATTGTAGCTATTGCTTCTAACAGAGGTTTATGTGGAGCTTTTAACGCTAACGTTTTAAAACAAGTTAAAGCTATCTCATCTCGTTATAACCAAGATAATGTTGGAATCTTTGCTGTTGGTAAAAAAGCTTACGAATCTTTATTAAAAACTGAGCATGTTATTGCGAACAGAAGTGACATCTATGATGATTTAACTTTTGATAACGTAGCTGATATTGCTGAGTCTTTAACTAATATGTTCTTAGATGGACAGTATGATAAAATTGTATTAGTTTACAACCAATTTAAAAATGCTGCAACACAAATTGTTGTTGAAGAGCAGTTTTTACCTTTAGCTCCTATTGAAGCTACTGAAGTTGTTGCAACTGAGTTAGATTATATCTACGAACCTTCTAAAGAAGAAATTGTGTATACTTTAATACCTAAGTCATTAAAAACACAATTATACAAAGCTATTAGAGATTCTTACGCTTCGGAGCACGGAGCTCGTATGACTGCGATGCACAAAGCGACTGATAACGCTAAAGATTTAAGAGATCAATTAAAATTAACTTATAATAAAGCTCGTCAAGCTGCTATTACTAACGAAATCCTTGAGATTGTTGGTGGTGCAGAAGCTTTAAAAGGATAATTTTTCTCTCATAATACAATTAAAAGAGCTAACAATATTGTTAGCTCTTTTTTTATTTTATTCCTTACATTTACACTAAAATAATTGTGTTTTGAGTATTTATAAAAAGTTATTTCAGCAAACTTTAATTTATGGTTTGGCTGCTGTCTTTCCTAAAATTATAGGGTTTTTGATGGTTCGATATTATATCGATTGGATGCCCGAAGATGCTTACGGAAGTTATAGTTTAATTTTTTCGTGGATTATGTTCTTAAACGTAATTCTATCTTTTGGTATGGAAACAACTTTCTTCCGATTTTATAACAAGCACGACAACAAAAATAAAGTTATTGCAAATGCGTTGTATATCATTTTATTTATCTGTTTGTTATTTTGTATTCCATCTTTTCTATTTAAAAATGCCATAGCAGCTTATTTTGGAATCGATCAAACTGTAACACTTTTTTTAATTGCAATTTTGGTTTTAGATGCATTATGTGTTGTTCCTTTTGCTCTGCTTAGGGCAAATTCTGATTCAAAAAAATATACTGGTATTAAAATGATAAATGTAGTTTTATATACTGCTCTTACCATTGCTTTCCTTTACATTTTACCTACATTTTTTAATTCAAGTGAGTTTTTTATTCCTAATTTCGAAGTTGGTTATGCCTATTTAGCTAATTTAATTGCTAGTTTGGTTTGTTTGCTCTTTGTGGTTAAAAGTTATTCCTTTTTAAAGTACAAATACGATGCTAATTTAGGTAAGCAAATGTTTAAATACTCCTTCCCTGTTATGGTTGGTGGTTTGGCTTTTGTTATTAATGAAACTTTTGATAAAATCATTCTAGAACATATTCTTCCAAAAGAAACCGCTTTGACTGAAGTTGCTCGTTATTCCGCAATTTACAAATTAGGTTTATTTATGGTTTTGTTTCGCATGGCTTACACACTTGGTATCGAACCTTTCTTTTTTAATTATGCTAAAAATGATGATGCTAAAGTAAAATACGCAACTGTAACCAAATACTTTATTCTTTTTGGTTCTTTAATGATGTTAGGAATTGTTGTTTTTGCTGATATTTTAAAGATACTTATGGTTCCTAAGGAATCATTTTGGTCTGCAATGGAAATTGTCCCTTATGTAATTTTGGCAAATTTTATGTTAGGGATATATACTAACCTTTCAGTCTGGTATAAAATTCAGGACAAAACAAAAGTAGGAATGTACATTTCAATTTTAGGTGCTGTTGTGACCGTTGTAGCTAATTTTTTATTAATTCCTTCTATTGGAATTTTAGGTTGTGCAATTGCCACGCTGCTAGCGTATTTTGTAATGATGTTTATCTCTTACATTCTTGGTCAAAAATATTATCCTATTGATTACGATAAAAAATCAATTTCATTATATTTAGGATCGGCTATAGCTTTGTCTTTTGTTCATTTTTATCAATTCAGAGAAAACTATTTCGTTGGTATTCTTTTTATTTTTTTATTGATATTGATTATATTTTTGAATGAAAGACCATTAATAAAGCAATTTTTGAAGCTTAAAAAAACATAAAATACTATATTTGTAATACACGATTTTAATCATGAAAATAAAAGTTATAAATAAATCAAAACACGCTTTACCAAACTACGAAACCGAGTTGTCGGCAGGAATGGATATTCGTGCAAATATTAGCGAACCAATTGTTTTAGAGTCTTTAGAAAGAACTTTGGTTAAAACAGGATTGTTTATCGAACTTCCTAAAGGTTTTGAAGCGCAAGTTAGACCTAGGTCTGGTTTGGCGTTAAAAAAAGGAATTACTTGTCTAAATTCGCCAGGAACTATTGATGCAGATTATCGCGGTGAAATTGGTGTGATTTTAGTAAATTTATCTAAAGAAACTTTTGTTATCGAAGATGGCGAACGCATCGCTCAATTAGTAATTGCAAAACACGAACGTGCCGAATGGGAAATTGCAGAAACTCTTTCTGAAACAGATCGAGGTGAAGGAGGATTTGGAAGCACCGGAGTAAAATAATAATACCTTAAATTTAAAATGAGAATAATTGTACCAATGGCCGGACGTGGATCCCGCTTAAGACCACATACATTAACAATACCTAAACCTTTAATTCCTATTGCTGGTAAACCAATTGTTCACCGTTTGGTCGAGGATATTGCAGGAGTTATTAATCAAGAGATTGAGGAAATCGCTTTTATCATACACGAAAGTTTTGGTAAAGAAGTTGAAGCTGATTTATTAGCTATCGCGCAAAAATTAGGTTCACAAGGTAAAATATATTATCAAAATGAAGCTTTAGGAACTGCACATGCAATTTTATGTGCGAAAGAAAGTATGCAAGGTAATATTGTTGTTGCTTATGCAGATACTTTATTCCGTGCTGATTTTACTTTAGAAACTGACGCTGATAGCGTTATTTGGGTTAAATCGGTTGAGGATCCAAGTGCTTTTGGTGTGGTTCAATTAAATGATAAAAACGAAATTGTTGATTTTGTTGAAAAACCTAAAGAATTTGTTTCAGATTTAGCAATTATTGGAATCTACTATTTTAAATCGGGCGAAACTTTACGTGCCGAATTACAATATTTATTAGATAATAACATTATTAAAGGTGGAGAATATCAACTAACTGATGCTTTAGAAAACATGAAGCAAAAAGGAATGTTATTTAAACCTGGAAAAGTTGACGAATGGATGGATTGTGGTAATAAAAATGTTACTGTTGATACCAATTCACGTATGTTAAACTTTTTATTACAAGACGGTCACGATTTAGTTTCTAAAAACGTAACGATCGAGAATAGTGAAATTATTCAACCTTGTTACATCGGAGAAAATGTAGTGCTTAAAAACACTAAAATTGGTCCAAACGTATCTGTTGGTAATGGCTCGATTATTGAGAACTCAACTATCGATAATACATTAATTCAAAAAAATGCTAAAATTGTAAATGCTAAGCTTACAAACTCTATGATTGGTAATAACGCCATTTATAACGGTGAGTTCACTTCTATTAGCATTGGTGATTACAGCGTGTTAGAATAATATGAAAATAGTAAAAAATAGCTTTGTCCTAATATTTTGGTTTACGGTTTCTATCGCTTTTGCACAGACACCTAACGAAATGAGCGCTCCAACAATTAATATTGTTGAAGAAAATTTTTACGCCGCTTTAAAAGAAAAAGCCATCGAAAATTACGACAAAGCTGTTGATTACTTACAACAAAATATTGCCAAAGAGCCTAATAATCCTGTTTTTCACAACCAATTAGGTAAAAATTATTTGGCGCTAAAAAATTATACACAAGCCGAAAAATCTTTTCAAAAAGCTATCGAATTAAATCCAAATCAAAAATGGTATTGGGCCGATTTGTACGATGTGTATCACACAACAAAAGATTTTAAAAAGGCAATTCCTATTGTGACTAAGTTGATCGAGTTTGATAAAGACTATCAAGACGACTTAGTGTCTTTATATATGCACGCAAAGGAATTTGATAAAGCTTTGTTTTTGATTGAAACAATGGAAAAGCAAAGTAAACTTTCGATTGTAATGGAGCGCTATAAGCTGCAATTACTAACCGAAAAAAATTACGGAAATAAATTAAAATCAGATTATAAAGAAGCTGTTTCTAACAATCCATTAGACGAAAAAAGTTACGTTTCTTTAATTCAAAGCTATATTTCAAACAATCAATTTGATAAAGCTTATGATATTATAGCCGAAATGGCTAAAAAAGTCCCAAATTCAGATTGGGTTCAAGTGTTGCTATTTCGTAACGCTTTAAAAAACAATCAATATCCCCCAGCATATAAGGCTTTAACTAACGTAGTTAACTCAAGTGCTATTACCGAATTAATGAAGCATCGCGTTTTTAATGAATATTTAATTTTTGTAAATCAAAGCAATAACTATTATGCCGATTTAGAAACAATTGTTGGATATTTTAACGAACAAAAATTAATAAATGTTTCTAAAGAAGTAGGGATTTTCTTTTTAAACAAACAAAAGATTTCGCTTGCGCAACAGTATTTAAAAAGCGGAATTTTAAAAGATAAAAATGATGTCCAAGCAATTTGTCTTTACATCGAAACCTATTTAAACCAAAACGATTTAATAACTGTTGAGGATTTAACTCAAAATTACCTAGCATATTTTCCTTCAGAAGCACGATTGTATTATTTTCTAGGTATTGCTCAACAGGGTTTAAACAGTCCTAAAAAGGCCATTAAAACCTTACAAGAAGCCTTAGATTATTTGATAGATGACATTCAGCTCGAAGCTAATATCTATATCCAATTAGGCGAGAGCTATAACAAAATTGGCAACCAAGAGTTAAAAGAAAAATATTTCATAAAAGCCAATCAACTTCTAAATAAATAAACATGCATAAACTATTTATAATAGCTTGTATGGCGGTATTAATCACTTCGTGTTCAGTAAAAAAAAATGCAGTTAATACCTCGCAAGTAACTAATAAAGCTACAAAATCCGAGTTAGTTCAAAGGCATTATGCCAATCCAACCGATTTTAAAACGGCAAATATCAGAACCACCGTTAAATTTAAAGACGACAAAAACGACCAAAGCGCAAATGCCGAAATTCGAATCGAAAAAGACAGCAAAATTTTAATCGTTGTGCGTTATATCGGAATCACTTTTGCCAAAGTTTATATCACACCAGATCGCGTATCCTATTACGATGTGTATAACAGCCAGTATTTTGATGGCGATTATTCCTTGCTTTCAAATTTAATTGGAGTAGATTTGGACTATACCAAAGTGCAAAATATATTTTTAGGAAAATCTATTTACGATTTAAATAACACTACTTTTGTAACTACGTTAGAAAATAACTTACAAAAAATTAAATTTAAAACCGAAGATGGCATTCAAAACGAATCTTATTTTGAAGGAGCAAACTACTTGCTCATGAAAACCATTTTAAATCAACCCAATTTAGATCGTAAGTTAAGTTTAGATTACAACAAGTATAACGATAACAACGGAACATATCTGCCTTCTGAAATCAAAATTCTTGCTCAGCAAGAACAAGAAGTCGCAATTGATATAAAATACAATTCGGTTTCCTTTAATGACAATGTTTCATTTAAATACGAAATTCCACAAGGATTCAAACAAATAACTATTCAAGAATAATTTCTGATCAGAAACTAAAATGAAAAAATTAATTTTCTCTATCCTATTTCTTATGTTGTCCGCAACTTTGTGGGCACAAAAAACTACGTCGTATCAGCGCCAGCTAGAAAGACGTAGAGCTCAACTACAAAAAGAAATTAGCATTGCCAATTCTAAATTAAACATTGAAAAAAAGAAAGAGAAAAACGTTTTAAGTGATTTAAAAGAATCTGAAGAAAAAATATCTTTAATCGAAAAATTAATCTCAACTACCGAAATCGAGGCCAAACATTTAGACGACAATATTTATGCAACCCAAAAGGAAATAAATATTTTAACGACAGAATTAAATGCCTTAAAAAAAGACTACGAAAACACCATAGTTAAAGCTTACAAAAGCCGTAACGAAAAAAGTCGAATCATGTTTGTGCTTTCTTCCGAAAACTTTTTACAAGCCTACAAACGCATTCAGTATATGAAATACTATGCCAGTTATCGTAAAATTCAGGGTGACGAAATAATTCAAAAAAACGAACAAGTTCAAGCTCAAAAAAAGGAACTCGAATTACAACGTCAAAAAAAGGGATTAATCATTAAAGAAAACGAGCAAAACAAAAACATTCTAGCAGTCGAAAAAAAGGAAAACGAAAAGCTCGTTGTCGAAATTAAGAAAAACAAGAAAAAATATACCGCCGAGATTACAAATAAGCAACAAGAATCACGCAAAATTCAACGTGAAATCGACGCTTTAATTCGCAAAGCAATTGCCGAGGCGAACCGCAAAAAAGCCGCCGCTGCTGCAGCTGCAAAAAAGAAAGCTACCGCAAGCAAAGGTAAAACAAATACAAAAACAGCGACAAAAACCGACTCGGGTTCCTCAGCGAAAGTGGTGTTAGATAAAGAGGGCGAAGCGCTTTCTAACAACTTCCGTAACAACAAAGGGAAGTTACCTTGGCCTACAGAAAATGGCTACGTTTCTTCACGATTCGGTATCCAACCGCATCCGGTTTACACCAACCTAACTGTCGATAATGGTGGTGTCGAAATTAAAGTTGAAAACGGTTCGAATGCACGTGCAGTTTTTGAAGGAGAAGTATTACAAATACAGGTTTTAGGCAACACCAAAGCCATCTTAATTCAGCATGGTGAGTACTTTACATTGTACAAAAACATGAGCACCGTGAACGTTAATGTGGGTGATAAAGTGAGCACAAAACAAAACCTTGGCCGCATCCACATCCCATCGAGCGGACGTACGGTTTTAAACTTTTACGTTTATAAAAATACCGAAAAATTAAACCCTTCCCAATGGGTTAAAAATCTATAAAATATAAGAGAATCTGTACAAAGCAGATTCTCTTTTTTTATGGCGTTCCCTAAAGGTCGCGCTTTTGCAAGTCGCTTTTAACTCCATTTCATTACGTTAAATAGCTCCAACAATTGCTCAATCGCTAACGCGCTGCGCCAAATACAAAAAAAATGGAGTAACTATAAGGTTACTCCATTTCTATATAAATAAATATTAAATCTTAATACGCTCTTTCGTCGTTTCCTTCGTAAAAATTAATATACGCGCGGTTCACCACTCTATTTCCACCATCGGTTGGATAATTGCCCGTAAAATACCAATCTCCTAAATTTTTAGGGCAAGCAATATGTAAATTTTCTACCGACTGAAAAATAACTTTCACCGCAGCTTTAGTTCCTTTAGGTGTAATTAATTCTGCAATTTTATTCGAAATTTCTTCATCAGTAAATTGACCATAAATTTCGTTTACATAATTTACAACTTCGCTATCTGGTAAATTTTCTTGTGCTTTACATTTTTTATAAACCGCTTCAACTAAATTATAAGAATTACGCTCTTTTAATAAAGCCAACGCAGCCTGAAAGGCAATTAAACCTTCCATTTTAGCCATATCAATTCCGTAACAATCCGGATAACGAATTTGTGGAGCCGATGAAACCACCACAATTTGTTTTGGATTTAAACGGTCTAACATTTTAATGATCGAATTTTTTAAAGTCGTTCCTCTAACAATACTATCATCAATAATTACTAAGTTATCTGTTGGTTTTACAACGCCGTATGTTACATCGTAAACGTGAGCAACTAAATCATCTCGCGACGAATCCTCTGTAATAAACGTACGTAATTTAGCATCTTTAATTGCTATTTTTTCTGTTCTAATTTTTACAGATAATAATTCTTCAAGCTTCTCAGCATTTAATGTATTTTGATGTGCTAAAATTGCTTTTATTTTTCGTTGATTTAAAAAGTCCTGAGCAGCCTCAACCATACCAAAAAACGAAGTTTCTGCCGTATTTGGAATGTACGAAAATACTGAATTATCAGTATCGTTATCAATCGCTTTTAAAACTTGTGGCATTACTAATTTCCCTAAATTTTTACGCTCCTGATAAATTTCGGCATCACTTCCTCTCGAAAAATAAATGCGCTCAAAAGAACATGATTTAATAGGTAACTGCTCACGAATTTTAGCATCAATCACCGTTCCGTCTTTTTTAACTATAAGTGCATGTCCTGGTGTAATTTCTTTAACAGCGTCGTAAGGTACATTAAATACTGTTTGGATAGCTGGCCTTTCAGAAGCAACAACAACAATTTCTTCGTCTTCATAATAAAACGCTGGGCGAATTCCTGCTGGATCACGTGTTACAAACGCATCACCATGACCAATTAAACCTGCCATAGCGTATCCACCATCCCAGTTTTTAGAAGCGCGACGTAAAATACGAGCAATATCTAAACGCTTAGCAATTTCTGGAGAAGCTTCTTGTTTTGATAGCCCTTCGTTTTTACAATCTAAATATAAATCGGTTACTTCATCATCTAAAAAGTGCCCAATTTTTTCCATTACAGTTACTGTATCGGCTAACTCTTTTGGGTGTTGTCCTAATCTAATTAAATCTGCAAATAATTCATTAACATTGGTCATGTTAAAGTTACCTGCAACAATTAAATTACGGTGCATCCAGTTGTTTTGACGTAAAAAAGGATGTACACTTTCTATCGAGTTTTTACCAAAAGTTCCGTAGCGTACGTGGCCTAAAAATACTTCGCCAATGTAAGGCACGTTTTGTTTTTGCCAAGCAACATCATTTGCTTTTTCTGGGTTTTGAGCCAAATCAGAACTAATACGTTCGTTTATTTGCTTAAAAATATCTTGTATTGGAGCTGATTGATTGGAACGAATACGACTAATGTAACGTTCGCCTGGTTCCATATCAAATTTAATACTAGCTAAACCAGCACCGTCTTGTCCACGATTGTGTTGTTTCTCTAGTAATAAGTACATTTTCTGTACGCCGTAAAAAGCGGTACCATATTTTTCTTTGTAAAACTCTAGTGGTTTTTTTAGCCTTAATAAGGCAATACCACATTCGTGTTTTAATGCGTCGCTCATTGTGTGTTGTGTTGTTGTTTGTTGGTATTTGTAGATAAAAAAAAGCCACACGAGGTGGCTTAAATATTATTTTGTTAACTCAATGTCGTAGTGAGTTAAGGCTTTAAATTCTTGTAAACGTGATTTTACATCTTCCGCTGGAAGATTGTCCATACGTTCTGTTCCAAATTTCTCAACGCAGAAAGATGCTAACGTTGATCCGTAAATAATTGCATTTTTCATGTTGTCAAACGATACGTTTTCGCTTTGTGCAATGTATCCTGAGAAACCTCCAGCAAAAGTATCTCCAGCTCCTGTTGGATCAAAAACTTCTTTTAATGGTAAAGCAGGTGCAAAAAATACACTTTCGTTGTGGAATAATAAGGCACCGTGTTCTCCTTTTTTAATAACCACATATTTAGGACCCATTGTATGGATTTTTGCTGCCGCTTTTACTAATGAATATTCACCAGAAAGTTGACGAGCCTCTTCATCATTAATTGTAATAACGTCTACACGTTTCATTACATCTAATAATTCTGGTAAGGCACAATCCATCCAAAAGTTCATTGTATCTAAAACAACTAATTTTGGTTTAGCAGTTAATTGATCTAATACTGAAGTTTGTACTAATGGGTGTAAGTTACCTAACATAACTACATCTGAATTAGTGAATTCAGCTGGTACAACTGGTTTAAAATCTGCTAACACATTTAATTGTGTATCTAATGTGTCACGAGAATTCATATCGTTGTGGTAACGCCCGCTCCAAAAGAAAGTTTTTCCTTCTTTCACAACTTCAATACCAGAGATATCAATGTTTTTAGCTGTTAATAAATCTAAATATTCTTGAGGGAAATCGCCACCGACTACAGAAACGATTGCTGATTTTACGTCGAAATGAGAAGCTGATAAACCAATGTATGTTCCCGCTCCACCTAAAATTTTATCTGTTTTTCCAAAAGGTGTCTCAATAGCATCAAAAGCTACTGTCCCTACGATAAGTAATTTATTCATTATGATTAACTTGAAATAGGGAGCAAAGATACATTTTTTTAAATAATACTACAAGCAGTTTGTTTTAGTTCGTGTATTAATTAACCTATGTTAACTTATGTAATTATTGAGGTTTAGTTTGAGGAAATAAAAAAGGAACGAATGGAGTATTCGCTCCTTTTATGCTTCATTATCTTCGTACCATTTATCTGTGTTTAGGTTTGTGCCTAAAGCAGCTTGAACGGCAATTTGATCACAATATTCGTTTTGAGGATGATTGTTGTGGCCTTTAATCCATTTAAATTTTACATTATGTTTTCTGTAAACTTTTAAAAAACGTTGCCATAAATCAGGATTTTTTTTGTCTTTAAAATCTTTTTTCTCCCATCCAAAAACCCAACCTTTTTCTACAGCATCTACCACATATTTTGAGTCTGAAACAACCAAAATATTTTGTTTAGGTTTCGTTATTTTTTCTAGACCAACAATTACCGCTAAAAGTTCCATACGGTTATTGGTTGTGTATTTAAATCCTTCTGAGAATGATTTGTTGTAACTTGTCCCAACCAGTTCTAAAATAACACCATAACCACCTGGTCCCGGATTTCCGCGAGAAGAACCGTCTGTGTATATTATAATTTCAGGATTAATCATGTAATAAATCGCTTATTGTTGTTGGGAAAAATTTATGTTCTAACGCATGTACTCTATTTGCAATTTCCTCCGCCGTAGTACAATCTCCAATATAAACTTTTTCTTGCTTAATAATAGCGCCTTCGTCGTAATTTTCGTTTACGTAATGTATGGTTATTCCTGTAAATTCTTCTTTATTAGTTAAAACAGCATTGTGTACGTGCATACCATACATTCCTTTTCCACCGTAATTTGGTAACAAAGCAGGATGTATATTAATTATTTTATTAGGATATTGCTTTATAATATTTTCTGGAAATTTTAATAAAAATCCCGCTAGAATTATTAAATCAGGATTAAAACGGTTCACAATGTCTAAAACATGACCAGAATTTAATTGTTCTTTTTCGAAAATAAAAGACGGAATTTGATGTTTTTTAGCTCTTTCTAAAACGCCCGCATCTACTTTATTAGTCAAAATAGCATCTATTTTGGCTGTTTTTAACGTATTAAAATGTAAAATAATTTGTTCTGCATTTGACCCAGAACCCGAAGCGAAAATCAAAATATTCTTCATGTTAAAAATGTATAAAGCCTTATAAAACCTAATTGTTAGAGCTGCAAAGGAAAGAATAAAAATATAGATATTGTAAAAAAAAAGCTAAGATTTAAAATTAATTTTTATCTTAGCCGTTACTATTTATCAAACTATCATGTGGTTTTAAAATAAAGTTTTTTATTTTTGCCTCAAATTAAATTTAAAAATTAAAGATTATGTCAGACATTGCATCAAGAGTAAAAGCTATTATCGTTGACAAATTAGGTGTAGACGAAAAAGACGTTGTTGCTGAAGCAAGTTTCACTAACGATTTAGGGGCTGATTCATTAGACACTGTTGAGCTTATCATGGAATTCGAAAAAGAATTTGATATTCAAATTCCAGACGACCAAGCAGAAAACATTGCTACAGTTGGTCAAGCTATTTCTTACATTGAAGAAGCAAAAAAATAATAACTCTATGTCCATGCGACCTAAATCGCATGGACGTTATTATTTATTACTGATCTAAAAATCTTTTTATTAAAAAGAAAATAGTCATAAACTAAAATAAATTACCCATGCTTACTCTATACTGATTATACATGGGATTTTTTTGTTTTAGACAAACCTTTATAGAATTATGAAATTAAGAAGAGTTGTTGTAACAGGTCTTGGAGCGTTAACCCCTATTGGAAATAATATTCAAGAGTTCTGGAACGGGCTAGTAAATGGTGTAAGTGGCGCAGGACCAATTACTCATTTTGATGCAACACATTTTAAAACAAAATTTGCTTGCGAAATAAAAAACTTTAATGTTGAGGATTTTATCGACAGAAAAGAAGCACGCAAAATGGATAGATACGCTCAGTATGCAATGGTTACTGCTTCTGAGGCAATGCAGGACGCTAATTTTGATTTAGAGAAAATTGATTTAGATAGAGCTGGAGTAATTTGGGGATCTGGTATTGGAGGTTTACAAACCTTTCAGGACGAGGTTACTAGTTTTAACCAAGGAAATGGTGTTCCAAAATTTAACCCTTTCTTTATCCCTAAAATGATTGCTGATATTGCAGGTGGATTAATCTCAATGAAATACGGTTTACGTGGACCAAACTTCACAACAGTTTCTGCTTGTGCATCATCAACAAATGCTATTATTGACGCTTTTAATTATATTAGATTAGGACATGCTGATGTAATTGTAACGGGTGGTTCTGAGGCTGCTGTAACAATTGCTGGTATGGGCGGTTTTAATGCAATGCATGCTTTATCAACAAGAAACGATGATCCACAAACGGCTTCAAGACCAATGGATAAAGACCGTGAAGGTTTTGTTTTAGGAGAGGGAGCTGGAGCTTTAGTTTTAGAAGAATACGAACATGCAGTTGCACGTGGTGCTAAAATATATTGTGAAGTTGGTGGTGGCGGTATGTCTGCGGATGCACACCATATCACAGCACCACATCCAGAAGGTTTAGGAGCTAAGAATGTTATGATTAACACTTTACGTGATGCTGGTTTATCTCCAGAAGATGTAGATTTAGTTAACATGCACGGAACTTCAACGCCACTAGGTGATATTGCTGAGTCTAAAGCAATTATTTCCGTATTTGGTGAGCATGCATATAGCATGAATATTAACTCAACAAAATCAATGACAGGCCATTTACTTGGTGCAACTGGAGCGGTTGAGGCAATTTCATGTATCTTAGCGATCCAAAACGGTATTGTACCTCCTACAATTAATCATTTTACAGACGATGAGAATATTGATCCTAAGTTAAACTTTACGTTTAATAAAGCTCAAAAGCGTGAGGTAAAAGTAGCCATGAGTAATACTTTTGGTTTTGGAGGTCACAACGCATGTGTTTTAGTTAAGAAATTAGATATCTAATTAAAATAAATGAATATTTTCAAGAAATTATTTTCAAAAAAATCCCGTACACCTGAGGACGGGATTTTTTTTGAAACAATCAAACAAATCATAAACGACACTCCAATTAATTTGGAGCCGTATAAGCGTGCCTTTACTCATCGCTCAATGAACAAGATTGATGAGAACGGACAAGCTATAAATTATGAGCGTTTGGAATTTCTTGGTGATGCTATGCTTGGATTGGTTATCGCTGCACATTTATACAAAGTGGTACCAACTGGTGACGAAGGTTATTTAACGAAAATGCGATCAAAAATTGTGAGTCGTGAGCAGTTAAACGAGTTAGGAAAATCATTGCGATTAATTCAGCATGTAGAAAGTAAAGTAGTAACAACTCATTTTGGTGAAAATATTCACGGAAATTTATTTGAGGCATTAATTGGCGCAATATATCTTGATTTAGGTTACGAAAGATGTGAAGACTTTATTACGACTAAAGTAATAGTACCTTATGTAGATATTGAAAAGCTTGAAGGTAAGATAATAAGCTACAAAAGTTTGTTGATTGAGTGGTGTCAAAAACAAAAAAAAACTTTTGCTTACGAAGTGTTTGAAGATACAGGAAATGAATCTGTCAAATATTTTGGTGTTAAATTAAAAATCGATAACGAAATTATTGCTCGTGCAAGAGCAACATCTAAAAAAAAGGCCGAAGAAATTGCTTCTAAACGTGCTTATTTTGTGTTACAAGATCAAATAGAAGCTTCTAACTAAAAGGTAAATTAACTTTAGGTTAATTACTAAAAAAACACCCTTCATATTAAAGATAAATCGTATCTTTAAATTAAAAAAAATAAAATGGCAGTAAGTATATTAGAAATTGATGATTTTGAATCAGAAGATTTTAACCTTATTGCAATACACTCTTCTTTAGAGGATTATAAGCTCGCGTATTTAATTAATAGAACTATTGATATTACGCTCCAAAAATCTCTAAAACCATTAGTCCTTACAAAATTTGATTTTCAAACTACTTTTGAAATATTTAAATTTGACGATGAAGAAAATAAAACTTTTTGGAGTTTAATACACAACCGTTCATATCAAACTAAAGTAACATATATTAGTGAGGTTGAGTTCAATGAAGTTAAAATTTACAGCGACATTCAATTGATTCCAGAATATCAAAATGTAGACTATTTTATAAAAATTGACGAATCGCAAAATCAAAATTATATTCAATCGCTTTTACTAAAGCTAAACCAAATATTGGGTGTCGAGAAAGCTTTCGAAATAAATGAAAAGGAGTCTCTATTATCCATAAATAATTTACTGTTTTAAAATGACTTATAGAAAAAAAACCAAAATAGTAGCTACATTAGGACCTGCATGTAGCTCACGAGAAGTAATTAAAGATATGATCGAAGCAGGTGTAAATGTTTTTAGAATAAACTTTTCGCACGCTGATTATGCTGATGTTAAAGAACGTATTGATATCATTCGTTCGTTAACTGAAGAATTCGAATATAACACATCTATTTTAGCCGATTTACAGGGTCCTAAATTACGTGTTGGTGTAATGAAGGAGGATGTGTTTGTTAATCCTGGCGATGTGATTACTTTTACTACCGCTGAGGATATTTTAGGTACTAACGAACGTGTTTACATGAACTACAAACAGTTTCCAAAAGATGTAAACCCTGGAGAGCGTATTTTATTAGATGATGGAAAATTAATTTTTGAAGTGATCGAAACCGATCGCAATACTGAAGTTAAAGCAACTGTTATTCAAGGTGGGCCTTTACGTTCTAAAAAAGGAGTTAACTTACCAAACACAAAAGTATCGTTACCTGCATTAACAGAAAAAGATATTCGTGATGCTAAATTTGCTATCGAAAATAATGTGGATTGGATCGCACTTTCGTTGTTCGTACACCTGAAGATTTACAAGATTTACAAAAATTAATAAATGAGCACGGAAGTTATAAAATTCCTATCGTTGCAAAAATCGAGAAACCTGAAGCAGTCGCTAATATTGATGAAATTATTAAATTTTGTGATGCATTAATGGTTGCTCGTGGTGATTTAGGTGTTGAAATTCCTGCTGAAGAAGTTCCGATTATTCAGAAAAAACTTGTTCACCGAGCAAAAACAGCGCGTATTCCTGTAATTATTGCAACTCAAATGATGGAAACAATGATTTCGTCATTAACACCTACAAGAGCAGAAGTGAATGATGTAGCGAATTCTGTAATGGATGGTTCTGATGCTGTAATGTTATCGGGTGAAACATCAGTAGGTAAATACCCTGTACAAGTTATTCAAACCATGTCTAACATTATTAAAAGTGTAGAAGACGCACCACAAATTAAAGTTCCAGAAAATCAAGTTCAAGTAAAAACCAATCGTTATATTAACGAAACAGATGCAAAAGTAATTACAACTTTAACCAACTCAGGATATACAGCTTTTCAGGTTTCTGCATGGCGACCAAAAGCACATACTTTAGTTTTTACATCAAACAAGCATATTTTAACACAGTTAAACTTATTATGGGGTGTTACAGCCTATTATTACGATAAGTTTTGGAGTACCGATGATACTATTGATGATATTAATAGAATTTGCCAAGAAAAAGGATACGTTAAAAAAGGAGATATGTTAGTGAATCTTGCGGCTATGCCTGTTGCTAACCGTGGTATGGTTAATACTTTACGTATTTCTGAAATTGAAAGTGACTTATAATTTAACACCCAAAAAATATGAATTTTAACTCGAATAATCCGTTTTTAAAAAACGACAAATTCTCTAAAGACAAACCAAACACAACGGCAGAAGTTATAACTTCACAAACGGTAGAACGTTTTGAAAGTATTGAAAATTCTGCTCCAATGACCATACAAGGAACTGTAAACAAATCCTTTATTTTACTAGCTTTATTACTTGTAGGAGCTTTTGGAACTTGGTATTTAACTATGCTAGGATACAACTCCATGATTTTAACTATTGGTGGTGCAATTGTAGGTTTTGTTTTAGTTTTGATAGCAGGTTTTAAACCACATTTATCTGGTAAATTAGCTCCAGGATACGCATTATTCCAAGGATTATTTATTGGGGGATTATCTGCAATTTTTGAAATGAAATTTCCAGGAATTGTTATTCAAGCTGTTTTAGCAACTTTTGTAACATTTTTAATTTGCTTGGGATTGTTTAAATTTAATATTGTAAAAGTAAATCAAACTTTCAGAAACGTTGTGGTAGCCTCAACATTAGCCATTGCAACGTATTATCTTTTAAGTTTTATTGGAGGATTAATTTTTGATTTTCAGGCTTTTCACCACGGAAATTCGTTAATGAGTATTGGATTCAGTGTTTTTGTAATTGTGATTGCAGCACTAAATTTGTTTTTAGATTTTGATATGATTCAAGAAAGCGCAAAAAACAAATTACCAAAATACATGGAATGGTTTGGTGCTATGGGACTTTTAATTACTTTAGTTTGGTTATACGTTGAGTTTTTACGTTTACTATCTAAACTAAGTAGCCGAGATTAATTTTATATTTTGATATACACAAAAAAGCTTGAAGAGATCTTCAAGCTTTTTTGTTTTTATATATCTTTAAAAGGTAGTTTTAGTTGAATTACTTCAGGCTTTTTCTTTTCAATTTTCTTTTCTTCATTATTTAAAGAAGATAAAGAAATACCAATTAAGCGAACCGAATCTTTCAATTTCTCCTGAAAAAGTAACTCCTTAGCCAACTCTAGTAACAAATCTTTATCAGAAATAAAATAAGGAATCGTTTTACTACGTGTTTGTTGTGCAAAAGTCGAATATTTAATTTTTAGCGTAATAGTTTTACCAGCTAGTTTGTTTTTTTTCAATCTTTGTTCCAGCTCATCAGCAATACTCTCTAGCCTTTCGATCAAATATATTTCTGATGAAAGGTTTTCCTGAAAGGTCCGTTCGGCTCCTACCGATTTCACTGTTCTATCTGGTTTCACTTCGCTGTTATGGATCCCTCTAACAATATAATAATATTGCGTGCCACTTTTTCCAAATTGTTTTTCTAGAAACTCGAGAGACTTGTTTTTTAAATCTTTACCCGTAAAGATACCCAATTTATACATCTTTTCGGTTGTGATTTTACCTATTCCATAAAATTTTTTAATATCTAAATTTTCTAGAAATAACTCAATCTCATCCGGATTAATTGTTAATTGTCCGTTAGGTTTGTTAATATCACTTGCAATTTTGGCAACAAATTTATTCACAGATATTCCGGCAGAAGCTGTTAATCCTGTTTCATCAAAAATGCGTTTTCTAATTTGTTTTGCAATTAGTGTTGCACTTTTCATGTTTTTTTTATTAGAAGTTACATCTAAATAAGCCTCATCTAACGATAAAGGTTCAACTAAATCTGTGTATTCTAAAAATATGCTGCGTATTTTTTTTGATATTTCTTTATAACGATTAAATCGAGGCGGAACAAAAATTAAATGAGGACAAAGCTTTTTGGCCAATTTACCAGTCATGGCACTTTTTACGCCATATTTGCGAGCTTCGTAGCTTGCAGTCGAAATTACACCTCTGTTCTCATTTCCTCCAACAGCAAGCGGTTTTCCACGTAATTCTGGTTGGTCCAAAATTTCGACAGATGCATAAAATGAATCCATATCAATATGAATTATTTTTCTATTTTGTTGCTCGCTCATAATGCAAAAATATTAAATATCCTGAATTATGATTTTTATCTAGATAAGTTTAATTCAAATAAAAATTAGGCCTTATTTGTTTTGGTTCTCATCAATTAAAAATTCGTTTTTTGCTTCTTTTGGAGGGAAGAAAAATGTTAGCGGATAGGCTTTGAATCTTTTGATAATTGCTCGATGTAAAAATCTAAACTCTTTAAACGGAATGTTTCTAGAACGCATGGCTAGCATTAACGATAAAGAAAAACTTACAATAAAGTTGAAAAAACCAATTAAAGTAATACCAATAATACTCCATAAATAAACTTCCCAACCCAAAGTAAAACTTTTTCCGTATAAACCTAAGGCAAAATTTCCGCTGGCAAAAGTTATGTGTCGAATGTCAAGATTTAATCCTAAAAAAATACCAATTGATGCAGTACTTCCTAAAAACACACCAAACCAGCCGTTAGATACAAAGCCAGCCCAATTGCGTTCAAACCACGAGGCTAATCTTTTTGCGTTTTTTTTACCAAAATTATTTTTTAAGAATGGGTTTTCTTCTATTCGATAAAATATTTTTTCGTGTTTGTATTTGTTTGAAATGTTCCCCGAAATAATTCCCGAAATAAACAGAAAAATTCCTGCAATTGAGGCGTGTAATATTGCGGGTGAATCTATTGGATCCAAATCAATTAAAAGTTTTGTGGCTTTACTCTCGGCTATATTGTATTTAAAAATTAAATCAAATAACCATACTAAAAGCAACGAAACAGGGAACGCTAAAACTACGTTTCCTACAAATGCTATAAATTGGGTTCTAAACAAACGAGCAAAAAGTTTTGCGAACGATTCGTACTTTTCGGTTATTCTAATTTTAGAGTTTTGTGCTTCTTCTAGCGCTTTACTTAATGTTGCTGCCGTCATAGCGGGTTGTTTTGTAGCTAAAGTAAAATGCAACAAAAATATAGTGATAAACCCTGCCGCGTAATTTAAGCTGTATAAAAAAGCATGGCCAAAAGCACTGGTTTCTACTTTCGAGAAAAGCAGTTTAATAATACACAAAACACCTACTATCATACCTCCACCTAGCGAGGCTTTTAGCATTTTATAATATTCGGATGAGGTTTCGGTAATGTATTTTTCGCCCGATTTTGCCGAGTGTTTCGTGATTTCGTACGAGATAAGTTGGGTACTTTCATTAATTAATTGTCCAACATTATTTTTAATAGAATGCAGGTTAATGATAAGTCTCCAAATTTTTATCGCATTTATTTTCTGATCTTCTTCTTTATCAACAAGTAAAAAATTTAATAAAATTCGGATGCGTTGTAATTGTTGGCGAATTCTTAGCAAACTCTGGTTTACTTTCATCGAGATTCCGTACTTAGAGCTATTGCTAAAAGCTAAATCTACAAATTGATCGCATTGTGTCAGTAATATTAATGTTTTTTTATATCCTTCATCCGAAGTGTGAATGTAATGCGGTTTGTATGTTCGAACTTTGTTGATGATTGTTGTAAGTTCAAACTCAAATTGCTGAAAAATACTTCCAAAGTGATCGTATTCTGGCACCATTTTTATCACATCTCTTTCCATCACTCGACCGGTAATGCGTTGAGTTAGTAAAGATAAGGACGTGGTAATTTGCCCAATTATTGAGAAATTACTTACTTGTTTGTATACCGTTGGAAATTGAAAGATATTGATAAGCTCTAAAAATAAGTTATCGGTTATTTTTAGTAGCCATTTGTAGTCGTCGTGTTTATAAAATACCTGAGCTAAAACATATTCGATAGAATTTATGCCTGGCTGTTCAGGTAATATTCGGGCAAAAAGTCTTTTTTTAACTTCAACTAAAAAATAAGAGTCTCTTAAAATTCCCGCATCTGATAAAAAATGAAAAAACTTTCGATCCTGAAATAAACTAATCAAATAATTTTTTACAATTTCGGCTTCCGCAGGATTTGTTTTTAGGTAATAAATTAATTCATTAATCTTAAAATTTACATCAATTGTATGCTTTTTAGGTCTAATAATATTAACTAAATCAACTAAATAACCTAAATCATCTTCAGAAATATACTGGTCGTCCAAAAAATATTTATAAAATAATTCCTGAAAGCTCATGTTATTTTTATTTTTAAAGATGTTTATCATAATAGTATAATGGTGACTTTTAAAATTAAATATGTTTCTTTACAACGATAATCTACAAGATAAAATTATAAAAATATGGCCGTAAATAATGAAATTGAAAGAAAATATCTTGTTAAAGATACAAGTTTTCTTAAAGAAAATTTTATTTCAGAAAAAATAATTCAAGGATATCTTTCTGTTGATCCCGATCGCGTGGTTCGAATTCGAGTTAAAGGCGAAAAGGGATTTATCACGATTAAAGGAAAATCGTCTGACTCGGGCACAACAAGGTTAGAATGGGAAAAGGAAATTGCCGTTGATGAGGTTTTAACCTTATTGCCTTTGTGTTTATCAGGTGTTATTAATAAAACGCGCTTTTTGGTTCCTTTTCAGAATCAAAATTTTGAAGTAGATGTTTTTTATGGAGAAAACGAAGGTTTGGTTGTAGCAGAGTTGGAGCTCGAAAACGAAAATCAGGCTATTAATAAACCAGATTGGCTTGGCGAAGAAGTTACCCAAGATTCTCGATATTATAATGCTTATTTAACAGATAACCCGTATAAAAATTGGAAATAAAAAAGGATAGAAATTAATCTATCCTTTTTACGTATTTATGGCTTTGTATTAATTTTTTCAATTTTAACATTAATAACGCCAGCTTTTTTGGGGTGCGTTATTTCTTTAAAAGCTCGCTTTGATAAATCCAATTCGCGACCTTTTACAAAGGGACCTCTATCGGTAACTGTAACAATTACAGATTTGTTGTTTTTAGGATTGGTAACCTTTATTTTAGTACCAAAAGGCAATTTTTTATGTGCTGCTGTAAGTTCGTTGTTATTAAAACGTTTACCGCTTGCGGTGCGTCTACCATTAAATTTATCGTGGTAGTACGAAGCTCCACCTAATTCTTTAACTAAAGAATAGGTTTCTTTTTTTAATTTTGCATCCTCAATATTTGCGTTTAGTATGGCAATGGTATCTTTTATTATTTTTTTGGTAGTATCAGCCTCTTTAATAATTTGATCATTAAAGCTTTGTGAAGTAGTTTTAAAGCTACTTAATGTTAATAGAGTTGCAACAATGGATACGATACTTAGTAAATATTTTTTCATATTGTTTTTTTTAACATTTTGTAGGCTTACTTACAAAGATTATGCCATAAAAAAAGGTATCTATTTGATTATAGACACCTTAAATATATGAAAATATTTTATATTTTATTGATTCTGCAAACCAAGATCCGTAAGGAATTCTAGATAAAACTAAAACTAATCCGATTCCGTAGAATAAAGCAATTTTACCAAATTTTTTATCATCAGCTGCTTTTTTGTGTTGTGACCAACCCATTGTAATTAAAACAATAGCAATGATATTAATTAAAGGGTGCTCCATAGATGTTAATCTCATAGCGCTATCTTTCATATTCCCTAGTTGTCCTAATCCTAGTGGAGATACAAAGTATAAAATTAAACCTGCTAATAATTGAATGTGCGTTAAAATAAATGCAACTAAAGAGATTGTGCGATCTTTTTTAGTGAATTCTTTTTTACTTGTTGCACCAATAATTGCGTTTATTACTGCTATTACTAAAGCAATTAAAACTAAATAAGCAATACCAGAGTGTGCTTCTTTTACAATGTTGTACATATTATTTTGTTGTTAGTGATTAAAAGCAAAGATAAAAATTAGACTTTAAAAAGCGTAAGTTTATATCACTTTATGATGATTTTATTTTAAAAGTAATAATACGCATTTTCAATATGCTCTATGTTTACTTGTTTGTTTTGTAATATTATAGATAAAATATCAAACTGAATCTCAAAATCCAGATCATGTAATTCAACATAATGATTGATGCCTAAAAGCTGTAACTTTATCTTTTTAACATTTACAAAAACTTCGGGATTACCGTACGAGGTGTTTGTTCTTGTTTTTACCTCAATGCAATGTATCTTTTTATTTTTTATAGCTATAATATCGATTTCTGCTTTTTTATAACGCCAATTGGTCTCTAATATCTCAAAATGTTGGGATACTAAATAGTCCAAAGCTTTTTCTTCTCCAAACCTTCCTATGTCGTTATGCGTCGCCATATTTACATAATTTAGTCTATAAATGTTAACGTGGTTTTCTCAGAATTAATATCTAAAGCGCCCTTTTTACCAAAAATCAAAGTTCGATTATCTTTTACATGTCCAGCCGGAAAGTCAAAACAAATAGGTAAATTATATTCCAAAGCAATAGTTTTAATAATCCCATAAGCATCTTGTCCGTATGGAATTTGATTGTCGTGCATATCCGTCATTCCGCCAACAACAATCGCTTTTAAATTGGTAAAGTAGTTATTTCGTTTTAAGTTTTGTATCATACGATCTACATGATACAGATATTCATCCAAATCCTCAATAAACAAAATTTTATTTTTTGTATTGATAGAAGATGGAGAACCTAAAAGACTATATAAAATCGAAAGATTTCCGCCAACAATTTCGCCTGTTACATTTCCTGTAATATTATGAACATTTGATGCTACTTCATATTTAATTTCTTCTCCAAAAAGGGCATTTTTCAATGTTTGTTTTACCTCGTCAGCAGCATTCGGGACCGTAAATGGCATAATACTGTGCATTGTCGCTACGCCTAAATTATGAATATGTGAGTGCAAAGTCGTAATATCACTAAATCCCATAATCCATTTCGGATTTTCAACAAATCGCGAAAAATCTATTTTATCAATAATACGAACAGTACCGTAACCACCACGGGCAATCCAAATTGCTTTTACAGTTGTATCGTTTATCTGGTTTTGTAAATCCTCGGTTCGTTGCTCATCCGTTCCCCCTAGCTGAAAGTGATCCAAACCAATAGTAGCACCTAATTTTACTTTCAATCCCCACGATTCAAGTAATTCTATAGCGGGTTTAGCATCTTCTTCAAAAAATTTTCTTGCAGTACAAACAATAGCAACAGTATCGCCAGCTTTTAGGTAAGGTGGAATTTTCATTTTTTCATTTTATTTTAAGGCAAGTTACATAATTTAGTTTTTCACATTATATAAAAAACTCTATATTTGATTATTAAAATCAATTTTTAATGATTTCTTGTAAAAAAGAAACAGCTTCTGAAACTCCAGAAAACAACGTTGATGGTGTAGAAGCGGTTGAGAACCATAACGGTCACGATCACGAAGGTCACGATCACGAGGGACATAACCACGCAGAACAAGCACCAAGTGCAGACGCACCAAAATTAAACCCTCCTCATGGAGAACCTGGACACCGTTGCGAAATTCCGGTTGGAGCTCCGTTAGACGGTTCAGCAATGCCTAAGCCAGAAGTACAACCAGCAGCTCCAGCAGCAGGCGGAGCTCA
>CANRKI010000017.1 GCA_947631175.1 uncultured Flavobacterium sp. | reverse complement strand
CCGATGGAGGGACTCGAACCCACGACCTGCTGATTACAAATCAGCTGCTCTAGCCAGCTGAGCTACACCGGCATTCAAAATGAACAGTCCGCTATTTCTAACGGACTGCAAATGTATATAATTTATTTTTCAATAAAAAGCATTTTTATTTTTTTTTGCACAATAATTAAAATTATACCCTTGTTTTTTCTTTTTTCTTAATCAACAATCTTTCAAGCGAGTCTGAAGCACTATCAATTCCTTCTTCAAAAGTTTTAAATTGTTTTTTAACTATTAAATCTTCTCCTGGAATACCAAGTTTTATATCAACACATTTATTCTCTTTGTCACTCGTGTTTTCAACCTTTAAAAAAACATCTACTGAAATTAGCTTATCATAAAATTTCTCTAATTTCTCCATTCTTGTATTAATGAAATCAACTAATTTACGATCTACATTAAAATTTACCGCTTGGATGTTTACTTTCATAACAATTCTTTTTTTGGTTATACATTAAATTTATTTCCTTGGATGTGCTTTTTCGTACACTTTCTTCAACTCTGCCATACTACTATGCGTATAAACTTGTGTAGAAGCTAGACTTGAATGCCCAAGTAATTCTTTTACCGAATTTAAATCGGCCCCGTTATTAAGTAAATGTGTTGCAAAACTATGTCTTAAAACGTGCGGGCTTTTTTTAACCTTTTCGGATACATTACTAAAATAAGAATTTATTAATCTATAAACAAATGATTCACTTAATTTATTTACATTTTTTGATAAAATTAAAAAGCCATCAGGATGCAAATATTGATGTTGTTTTTTTAGACTCAAATACAAATTAATCCAATACAAAGTACTAGGCAACAATGGCAAGATTCGCTCTTTATTTCGTTTCCCTAACACTTTTATGGTATTTTGATACAAATCACAATCAACCTCTTTTAAATTAATGAGCTCAGACCTTCTCACACCAGTAGTATAAAAAAGTTCAATAACCAACCTGTCTCTAACTTGATTTATGCAGTTCACATCAATTTCAAAATCATCAATCAAAACCAATTCTTTTTCTGAAAAAGGAATCTGAACTTTTTTTGGTGTTTTTAAAGGTTTATGATTCAATAACGGACTTTGTGCGATATTTTTAGTTTTAACCAAGAATTTATAAAACGCTTTCAACGAGGCAACTTTTCGGTTCACCGAGACGGGACTTATCTTTTGATCAACTAAAAAAACAATCCAACTTCGTACAAGTCCGTACGAAACCTCATGCAAATTATTCGTTTGAAAATTCTGTTCGAGATACTCAAGAAAAAATTCCACATCGCGCTGATAAGCCGATATGGTTAATAAAGAATATTTTTTTTCTTTTTGAAGATATTCAGTAAAGGCAAATATATCAGAATTCATAAAACACAAAAAAACCGTTAGCAACAAAGTTACAAACTTGTTACCAACGGTTATATATTTTCTCAATAAAAAAATTAAGCTTCTAATGAATCTCTTAATCCTTGAATGTAATGAGCTTTTTGTTTTTGCGCTCTGTTAAGAACAGATGGCTTAGTAAATTGTTGACGTGCTCTTAATTGCTTAACAACCTTAGTTTTGTCAAATTTACGTTTGTAACGTTTTAACGCTCTATCGATGTTTTCACCGTCTTTAATAGGAATAATTAACATGTTTTCATACACCTCCTCTCATTTGGATTGCAAAGGTAGGATTTATATTTTAATTAAAAAACAAAAAACAATTAATCTTTTAAAATATTTCTAGAAATAACTAGTTTTTGAATCTCGGTTGTTCCTTCTCCAATTGTACAAAGTTTTGAATCACGGTAGAATTTCTCAACAGGGAAATCCTTAGTATATCCGTAACCACCATGTATTTGTATTGCTTCTGTAGATACTTTCACACAAACTTCAGACGCGTACATTTTAGCCATTGCTCCTATTTTAGTAACTGGTTTATGGTTGTTTTTTAAATAAGCCGCTTTGTGTAATAACAATTCAGACGCTTCGATTTCTGTAGCCATATCAGCTAATTTAAATCCAATTGCCTGGAATTGAGAAATTGGTTTTCCAAATTGCACACGTTCTTTCGAATATTTTAAAGCTGCTTCGTAAGCTCCTTTTGCAATTCCTAAAGATAAAGCTCCGATTGAAATACGACCTCCATCTAAAATTTTCATGGCTTGGATAAATCCTTCACCAACATTACCTAAACGGTTGGCATCTGGAATGCGACAATTATCAAAAATTAACTCTGCAGTTTCAGAAGCGCGCATTCCTAATTTATTTTCTTTTTTACCCGAAGTAAATCCAGGAGTTCCTTTTTCAATAACAAAAGCTGTCATGCCGTGAGAGTCACCTTTTTCGCCAGTACGAACAATAACAACTGCAACGTCACCAGAAATAGCGTGTGTAATAAAGTTTTTAGCTCCGTTAATTACCCAATCATTTCCGTCTTTAACAGCTGTAGTTGCCATACCACCTGCATCAGATCCTGTGTTATGTTCTGTTAATCCCCAAGCTCCAATCCATTCTGCAGTAGCTAATTTAGGGATCCATTTTTTCTTTTGTTCTTCTGTACCAAAAGTTAAAATATGATTGGTACAAAGAGAGTTATGTGCTGCAACTGATAAACCGATAGATGAATCCACCTTCGAAATTTCTTCTACCACAGTAATATATTCATGATAACCAAGACCTGAACCGCCAAATTCTTCTGGAACTAAAACGCCCATATAGCCCATTTCTCCAAGTTTTTTGAATAAGTCAACCGGAAAAATTTGGTCTTCGTCCCATTTCATAATGTTGGGTCTAATTTCTTTTTCTGCAAATTCACGAATAGACTGAGCAATCATGGCTTGCGTTTCATTGTAATCAAAATTCATTTTAAATGTGAGTTTGTTTATTTATTGCTTAAAAAATTATATATAATTTTATCGTTTCTATTTTATCTGCGGGAAAATTTGAAACGTTTACTAATTCATTTTCCGATTTAAAGTCGCCATACTTACTTCTGTAAATAACAATATCACGAGCTAAATTATAGCGAATATAAGGAAGTTTCGAGATTTCACTAACAGCGGCTTCATTAATTTTTATTTTATTTATTGAAGAAATATCTTTTACAATAAAATACTTTTTTACGTTTTGAATCGCCTGAGGAGATAATCCCCAGATATCATCTATTTGATTGATGGTCATAAAACCATTGTATTTATCGCGTTCTTGAACAATTCGATTAGCAAAAGCTTCACCAATACCAGGCAAAAGCATTAAATCATCTACACTTGCATGATTAAAATCTTTAATCTGAATTTCTTCTTTTGTAAATTTATCAGTAAAAGAGGTCGTATAGTTTTGGGATTGAAAAGTATTCTTGTTCTTTTTATTAGTAACCCAATCTGGAAATTTAAAATATGGTTTTATAGCGTTTAAAACAGAATCCGAGACTTTTGTTACTTGTTGAAACTCCTGAGCAGAATTAACATATTTATTTTGTTCACGAAAAGCATGAAGCCTTTCAATCTCGACCAGCTTCATTCCCAATTGATAACCTTTATATTCAGTAATAAAATTGGGATTAAACGGATAAATTTTATAAGCTTGTGTGGTATCTGCAAGTTTTAAACTGTCTGCAATTTTTTGGTTAGCTAACCATATTTTTTGTTCATCGGTCAGCTCTAAAACATCGGTATTACTTTTGTTTTTATATAAAAAATAGCAAAATTGCGAAAAGACAATAAGCATTATTAGGGCTAAAATACCTTGTTGTTGTTTTTTAGTAAATGAAGGTATTTTGGCTTTTTTCATAGTTTAATTGTTTAGAGATCAAAAACAGAAGATCTTTTTGCGTAAACCAAATCCTTAAGTTTTAAAACAAAGGCAAGTGTTAAATACAAACCAAAACCTAAACCTAAGGTAAAAAAGGAAAGATATACAAAAAACAGCCGTACTGTTGCTACTCGCATACCTAAACGTTCTGCAAAACGAGAACATACTTCGTATCCATTTTTTTCGAAATAATGACGAATTGATGAAACCACACTCATGATGACCTAATTTAATAATTTTTTACCTATAGCACAATTTAAGCATTTATTTAAATCACAGTAATTTTTTTTTAAGTGTAAAACCACTTGCGAATCAAAGGCTGACGAAATAGGGAACTGCAATTTATTAAAAATTTTTGTAGTATTGTTATTTTCTGGCGGTAAAAATTCCATAAAATAAATTAATTCATCAATATTTTCTTTATTCATTGCTTTATTGTAAACATACAACAAAGGGATAATAGCATTAATTAAGAGTAGATTTATAAAATTTTTTGACGTTTTTTTTATTTTAAAAGCACTTTCGCTATTAAAAGTGTAATGATGACACCAATATTGCGAGGTTTGAACCTGAAAAATGGCATAAAAATCGTCCAATGAACTGGCTTCGGTTATGAGACTAAATATATTTTGATGTTTATGCAGCAAATATGCCAATTGTGCTAATCTAATAGTAGGGAAATTGTCGGGTCGATGTTTATAAAACTCCGGAGTATTTAACGTAATATCGAGCTTAAATTTATGTTTTAAATATTGGTATTCCTTTTTTAATTCTAATTCGTATGTGGTAGCAGCTTCGGTAGGGATAAGTTGTAAAACACCAAAAAAAAGTGCTTCGAGGGAAACTAAATTTGAACTTATTTTTGAAAGAATATGATACGGTATTTGGTGAGCCATTTGTTTAAAAAGCGAACCGTTTGTATTAAGACCAAAAGTTTTAGCTAAAGTTATAAAGGTTATTTGTTGCCAATTACTATTGGTTTGTTGTTTTAATTCTTCTATAAAAACAGTTTTGTTTTCTAATCTTTCCAGAAACAAACGCTCCTTCCAACTCGAAATAATGTATTGCGGCACTTGGTTGATTTGATTGTTGCAATTAATTAAGGACTTTGATTTGATTAAATTTTTATATTTTTTTAGTAATGAAGCATCTACATAGTTTTTTAAAACCAAAATGGGAATTTTTTGATTTGCGGCATTAAAAATTTCAATATCATTTTCCCAAACCACATGTAAGATTACATTTTTATAGTTTTCATCAATTTCATGATGATGAATATACCAATCAGAAGCTTTTACGTGCATCTCAACATTTCCGGCCCAAAGTTGATCATCTATTTTTATCAAGGCATTAAAAAAATCGGGGCCTTGTAGTTGCGTGTAGGTTCCAAAATTTATAACTTCAATTTTTAAGCCATGCGTTGTTTTTAGATTATTAAAATCAATTTGCTTAAATCTCCATAAGTAATGTAAAAAATCCTCTTTCATAATATCATTAACATTTAATACATTTACGCTATCACTACTTAATATCAATACTTATAATGAAAAAATTACTGTTTTTATTGTGTTTTATTTTATATTATAGCACTTATGCTCAAGATTATAAAATCACCTACAAGGAGTTTTACAATGATAAAGAAAGTTCAAATCTTGCAAAAAAAATTATAGCCAATAAAAATATGGCTTTGGTAATGAACGAACGGCCAAATGAACAAGCTGCCTTAAATTATTTTTACAATTACGAACAAAATCTTTTTACAACAGAAGCGGTTTTAAACGCCGATACAAAAATATACACGCAAGCCAATATTCTGGAAAGTGATTTAAAGTTCATAATCACATCAAAAACAAAAAAAATATTAGGCTATAATTGTGTTTTAGCGCAAGCCTCGCTAAACTCGAACGCCATTGATGTTTGGTTTACAACAGATTTAAATATAAAAGGAAGTCCAAGAAATTACGGATCTACTTTAGGTTTGGTGTTGGAGTTTGTTGTAAACAATAATCAAAAAATAACAGCAACATCAATCTCAAAACTAAAAAAACACAAATACAATTTAAAAGTTCCGAACGAAATTACTTTACTTAATCGATTGGATTTTGATGACGCGATTTACAGGAATAGATTTACAAACATTACGGTTTTTGAAAATGATACGATTCACTTCAGTAATAAAAAATCAACTAAAATTGGAATTACAAAATACGCAAGCGGAACAGTCATTACCAAAAAGATAAAATTCCCAAAACTATCGAGTAGCGACCAAATGTTTTTAGATTTAACCACATTTTCGCAAGGAGATGCGTATGATCGAACGGGTAGTGTTTTTGTGATTCTTCCAAAATCCAATCAAATCACATTTTTATCAGCTTTAGAAAAAGGAATTGATCAAGTTCCGGCATACAAAAACGAATACAAAGGGATAGTTTGTACAGCTAATTACGAACCGTATATTGAATTGATGCGCTTTTTTACTCCGTTTGGGGTTAAAAAATTCAATCATATCACAATTAAAGATAAAAATTGGAGAGAACAAGTTTATTACCGACAAGAGATTTCTGAATTTAACTCCCTTTTAAGCGATAATGAGGTTATTATCGGTACTTATATTGGTAACTATGATGCAAACGGTCACAATGTAAGTTTAAACATTTCTATTCATAAAAACATGAGTGCCAACCCTGGTTACAATTTTGTAAAACCATTATTTAATACGGTTAATATTTTAGAAATGGCTGGCCAAGGGTATCCTACACTTTTTAAAGAGGAAGAAGGTTTGAAAATAAGCTTTGAACTTAAGGAAGAAGTGAAGAATGCAAGCCTGAGATATACAACAACTGGACATGGGGGTTGGACAACAGGAGATGAATTTTTGAAGAAAAAGAATAGCATTTTTTTGAATTCAACCCTTATTCATGAGTTTATTCCATGGCGAGTAGATTGTGGCAGTTACAGATTGTACAATCCAGCATCGGGAAATTTTGCTAATGGTTTATCATCCTCAGATTTATCAAGAGCCAACTGGTGTCCAGGAACTATAACCCAACCTAATTATATTATTTTAGGCGATTTACCCAAAGGAAAGCATACAATAACTATAAAAATCCCGCAAGGCGAACCCGAAGGTTCTAATTTATCGTTTTGGAACGTTAGCGGTGTTTTATTAGGGAATTAAAAAAAGGAAGTATAAAAACTTCCTTTTTTTATGCATACAGATTTAATATTTCCTTCAATTTATCAATCACGTTATTTTTCAATGTTTTTGGTTGTAACACAACAACACCGCTTCCTATTTTTATGATTTCTCGTATAAGTTCTTGATTGATATATAATTTATATTCAAAAACAACGTAATCTTCAGTTCGTTCTATTTCTTTTTGAGAGGTATGAAGTGGTAATGTTTCGATATATTTTGCGGAAACTGAATCAAATTTTAACCAAATCGTTTCTATTTTAGTAGATAACTCTTCGCTAACACCAAAAACATGTTCAAAATGTTTTTTTACATCAAAGTCTGTTGGATAAGTAAAATGTTCTGAAGTAGTTTCAAAATTCGAAATACGATCCAAACCAAAAGTTTTTCTAACGTTAGTGTTTGCATTCACTTCTTCTGCCATTAAATACCATCTGGAATTGTGTTCTCTAAGTGCTAAAGGTTTTACCAACCGGCTTGTCGTACCCGAGATTGCGAATTTTAAATAATTAAAACTAATAATATTTACGTTTTTAATTGCCTCCAGAATTAACGGAATATACTCCATACCAACGGGTTTACGTTGTTCAAAAAGCAAAATATCATTATATTCTCGAGCCATATTGGCAATTTCAACGTATTGAAAAGCTTCGAGTTGTTTTTGTTTTTCAATATCTTCATCTAAAATCTCATCATCATAAAACTCATAGTATCCTTGTTTGCGATTAAAGATAATTTCTATCCCAAAAATTGATTTAATATCATTCAAATCTCTACTCAAAGTACGGGTAGAATAATGTCCTAATTCATCAAAATGATCCAAAATATCAGAAGACAATTGTTCTCTATTTATCCTCTTTCTCTTAACAGTGTTAATAATATAAGAATATCTTTTAAAAAATCTGTCTTTTGTCATTTTTGTATATAATTTTAATTAATAATTTCGCCTCAAATTTAATAAAAATACAATTTATTTGAGTAATTTTAGTTATCGTATAAAAGCAACTATTTATGTATCTAATAATCAAACACAAATTATTGATTTACACAGCTTTACTACTGTTTTTAACGAGTGGTTATAGCCAGATAGGCATTGGAACTGTAACGCCAGAAGCCATGCTACATGTAAAAGGTGATACACGCTTAGAACACTCAAGTTCTGGGAGTGATAAGATATTAAAAGTTAACCAAGATGGAGAAGTACGATGGGCTCGCCCTTTTATGTTAGAAATCATTGGTACAACTTTACCTGTAACAGGATTAAATATTTCAGAAATTAATACGCCAAGATACACAAACCTTTCTATAACATTACCAAGAGGACGTTATATTGTTAAAGGAATTTTTTTATTGAATGCTAGTAGTACTTTAGCAGCATCAGAAGCGATTTGGGTAACTTGTTATTTAAGTGATAGTAGCACCTCGGCAGCATTCACTCCTGATGTGATTCCGTTATCTGCTAATCAAATGTCTGGTGGTTTAATAGGTCCGGCAATATACAATATTTTGGAAGGTAGTATTGCTATTGAAAATAATACTTCGGCTCCTAAAACTTATTATTTGTGGGCATCTAAAACAAACCATGGAACCTCACATACAAGGTATATTGTAAATTTTGGTAGTAGTAATTGGGGTGAAAATGTCCTATATGCTGTACCTTTTGATTAAATTTTGGTAGTATGAAAAAAATAACATACCTATTAGTACTAATATTCGGTTATTCGTACACCTACTCACAAGGCATAGGAATTAACACAAGTGAGCCTACAGCTGATTTTCATTTAAAAGCAAGTAAGGATTATATTATAAAATTACCAGACTTAGCTTCTTCTGTCTCAGGAGAGGAAAAAGTTATTGTAAGTGATGACACCAAAGGAACAGTTAGTGCTAAACCAACTAATATTTTTAAAAATATTATTTTTGGCTCATTACCAGCAACTGCATCCCCAATTAATATTAGTAATACAACATTTACACCAACAACAATTACTATTGGTTTACCAAAAGGAAGATGGGCCGTTCATGCTAACATATTACTTGATTTGGAAACTTATTCGACTATAGAAGCTGTGAATGATTTTAGCATTACAGTAGAAGCAACTTTAGGAGAAAACGTAACAAGTGGTACAGTCGGATATTCAACTTATATAGAAGATAACAATCCTGCTACAGACAATGCTGAAATGGAAGATTTTGGTTTTGGTGTATTTAAAGGCGTTATTAAAGCACCTTTACCTAAAGCCATAATGAAGGGTGTTATTATTGTAAATAATAACAAATATAGATCTTATAGATTACATATAAGAATATCTACAAACGGCAACGAAGCTGTGAATAATAGACTGGCTAGATTGGGTAGTACCAATATTAAAGAGAATCAAATTTATGCAATTCCATTAGATTAATTGACTCGCTATGAAAAAAATATATACTTTATTTATCATGAGCTTTATTAGTATTAACTTACAAGCTCAAGTAGGGATTAATTATACTCCAACTGGAACTGAAAATGCAGATTTAATTATAAAAAAATCCAATGACAAACCAGCTTTACGAATTGAAACTAACCAAGCAATTAGTAAAGATTTTGTTTTATTTTCGGATACATACGGTAACGTAGCTTGGCGCGCTTATGGATTAATTAATGTCCCTGCTAAATCTGGAGTTTACGGAAATGGGCTGACTAGCATTATCACATCAAGCAATCCAAATCCTAGTAATGCAATATATACAAATGCAAGTATTACATTACCACCCGGAAAATGGGCAGTAAATTTAGCCTTTAATTTAGATGTTAAAGTAGTAAGTAGAATTACTCTAGTAAGTCCGTGGATAGAACGTAACCTAAATACTAGCCAATCCATTTGGGCTAGAATGGTCATTTCTGATTCACCAGCTAATGGTCAGAGTTATAACACAGCAGCAACCAATGATCGAGTAATTTCTAACTTATATTTAGCTAGTGGAGTGTTGCAGGGACCTTCAAGTTCTGGAATATTGAAGGGTGAAATTTATATTCACAATTCAGGTTTGGTTGATAAAACATACTATTTAAAAATAAGTTTACAAAGCAGTAATATTACATTTAATTCTAATAACGGTATTAGATTAAAAAACTTTGCTTTAGGTCCAAGTTTTGAAACGAATGCTGTGGATCGATTTTATGCAGTTTACGCAGGTGAATAAAAAAAATCCTCCAAATATTTGGAGGATTTTTTTTATTATTTAATAGCGTTAATGATATCGTATTTTGTAATGATATGATGTTTACCATTATCTAAAGCTAATAACACTGCTTGATTCTCTTTAGTTATTAATTTAGAAATTTCTTCGACTGAAGTATTTGCTTTAACCACAGGATATGGCGCTCCCATTATTTCACGAATTGGTTTTTCGGCAATATTTTTATCTGCAACGTAAGCCTGAAATAAATCCGATTCATCAATAGAACCAACAAAACCGTTAATATCTAACACTGGTATTTGCGAAATTTTAAATTTGCGCATTCTATCAATTGCATGCGCAACCAACTCCTCAGTACGCGCGATAACAAGAGGCTTATCAATATGAGATTGGATTAAATCTGCTGCTGTAGTTATTTCATCTTCAAAATATCCGCGTTCACGCATCCAATCATCATTAAATATTTTACCAACATAACGTGATCCAGAATCGTGAAACATAACCACCACAACATCTTCTGGTGACAATTCGTTTTGTAATTGCAATAAACCTTTGATAGCAGATCCTGATGACATTCCAACAAATAAACCTTCTTCTAAAGCTAATCTGCGGCAATAAACTGCTGCATCTTTATCTGTGACCTTAGTAAATTTATCGATTAAAGAAAAGTCAACGTTTTTAGGCAAAATATCTTCACCAATGCCTTCTGTAACGTAAGAATACACTTCGTTTTCATCAAATATACCTGTTTCATGATATTTTTTAAAAACCGAACCATAAGTATCTACACCCCAAATTTTAACGTTTGGATTTTTTTCTTTTAAATATTTTGCGATTCCAGAGATCGTTCCTCCTGTACCAACACCAACAATAAAGTGCGTTACTTTCCCTTCGGTTTGTTCCCAAATTTCTGGTCCAGTTTGCTCGTAATGTGCTTGCGCGTTAGATGGATTATCGTATTGGTTAACGTACCAACCATTAGGAGTTTCTTCGGCTAAACGTTTAGAAACCGAGTAGTACGAACGTGGATCTGTAGGTTCAACATCAGTAGGACAAACAACCACTTTAGCACCAACGGCACGCAAAATATCAACTTTTTCTTTAGATTGTTTATCTGTGGTAACACAAATTAATTTATAGCCTTTTACAATAGCTGCAAGAGCAAGTCCCATACCTGTGTTTCCTGAAGTTCCCTCAACGATTGTACCTCCTGGAACTAAACGTCCATCTTTTTCGGCATCTTCGATCATTTTAAGAGCCATACGGTCCTTACATGAGTTCCCTGGGTTAAAATATTCGACTTTTGCTAAAACTTGACACGGAAGTTCTTTAGTGATATGGTTTAACTGAACTAATGGTGTGTTACCAATAGTTTCGAGTACGTTTTTTGCGTATTTCATTGTACGTTATTGTTATGAAAAATTTTGGCAAATGTATTGAATTTATATGGTTTAGAAAAATATGGATTGCATTTAGCCCTGATGGAAGCGACATCCTTACAAAAAAAGTCCCACTGGAGTTTAGTGGGACTTTTTTTGTAAGATATAGCGTACAGCAGGAACTACGTGTATTTTATGTACTTAGTTTAAGCTTCTTAAGAAAAGAAAAACCATGTAACTCCAAAACGAATTGTGAAGTCGCGATACGGGTAGTTTGGCGCGCTGTAATAATTGCTTTGTTTTGAGAAAATGGCGTTTACGTTTTCTGCTTTTAAGAAAATACGGAAAGTTTTGATTTTAGCATTTAAGAAATAATCAAAAACGGGATAATCGCCAATTTCTTTAGTATTCTGGACGGTCATTTCTCCAAGAATTGGGTTGTAATCGTTTGCGAAATACTTGGTAAAGTAGCTAAAAGTTACTCCGGTTTGCAAGTAAAGTGCTTTTTTAAAGAAATGATTGTTGTAGAAAATGCTATTACGAGTAACAAATTCGGGAACGTTTAAAATTGGGGCGTTTTGATCGACTTTTTGATATAAAAAAGTATGATCGGAACCGAATTTACCAAAACTAAATTCGCGATTTGCTTTTAGTGAAAGATACGATATAGAGTTTTGATATTGAAAAGGTTTAATTGTTAATGTGCTAGGCAAGCCATTAGCGTTTAAATTAGTGTTTGTATTGGCGAAAAACAAATAATTGTTATGAACCTGGTATTTGGCATCAAGGTTAATCCATTTGGTTGCTAAATTTGCGTAAAATGAATTGATTTTTTGATTCGCAAAGTCGTTATACCAATTGTATGATTTGTAACTGCTTTGATGTAGTTTAAAATTAAGGTCTGGAATTTTAGACATGTTTTCGTAGCCCAACTCAATCGTATTTTGGGGTAAGAATTGGTAACGTGCTTTAGCAACAATTTGACTTGTGCTTGGTCCATTAACACCAATTTGCGCATCAGCATATAATTTCCAATTTTTAATTTGATAAAAATAGTTTGCACCAACCGTATTAATACGTTCCGAATAGTTATTAGGCACTAAACCTTGATTGGTGTACAAATACGATGGATAAAAGATGTTGAAATTGATATCCTCGACATAGGCTTTTAAATCGCCATATTTGCTATGTTTAAAAGACACACCGGCTTGATTGTATAAACGGTTATAATTGGATTTATTAGAAACCGTGCTCGCATACGATTCACCAAAGCGTGTGGTTGCATCGGGATTGTTGAATTTATAGGATTTGTTTTCGTAATTGAATTTATGATGTAAAACCAAGCTGTTTGGATTGCTTTTGCTTAGTTTAAATGAATGGTCGATATGGTATCTGTTTCCTTTAAATAGAGAATTGGCATTTTCTAGATACACATCTGCTCTGGCTCTGTCGGAATACGGTCCTTCGCCCAATTCAAAATGTTCCAAATTGGTAAGTCCGCCGTTTTCTTGTCTTTTAAAGTTTTGAGAAGTAATGTGCGTTTTTAAGTAATAGCGTTTGTCTGTAGAATTGTATGAGGCTAAAACTTTAAAAATTCCGTTACTGGCTAAATCGTTAAAGTATTTTCCTTGGGAACGCAACCCTTTATATCCTATTCCGATATTTAAGTTTTTGTTTAAGTTTCCGGTAACAAAAGCGTCAAGAGTTTGTCCTTTTCCAGAAACGGATTTGTAGTACAATTCTGTAACAGGAGTTGGCACATTGTAATAATTAATATCTTGCTCTTGTATGTAGGCAAAGTGTTTGTTGCTGACTCCAAAATTAGGAAGTGCGCTAAAATTATTTAAACCAAAGTAAAGGGTGTTATACGTGTTACTAACATTTGCAAAGGGTAAAAGTCCAAAAAGATCTTTTCGTAAATAATTGTGCTTGTACTCTGCTTTAATTGAAAGGGTTGTATCTACGTATATGGTGTCTTTTAAATGGGTTATAATTTTGTATTGATCGATTGTGGTTTTTTCGAATTTAAAACTAGAGGATTTGGCAGTGTCCTTTTGAGTAGCAAATAAGCCTAAATCGTTATTATTTTGTTGGTTACCTGATTTTAAAGGTTGTTGATTACGAATCGGCATACCTCCAACACGTTGGGCGTGGGCTAATGAAAATGATAAAATAAATATAGCGAGGATTAATTGCTTCATATAAAAAATATTATCTAGCAAAGTAACGAGAAAATTGTAAATAACACAAATAAAAAACCCCAACTAAAGTTGGGGTTTAAAATCAATATATAGTTTTATTAATTTTCAGGATTAACAGTAATTTCGTTAGTTCCTGTAGAATAATAACCATTAATTTGGAATGTTTGACCAGTAGTAGTAGCTAATAAATAAGTATAATCTAATACTATTTTACCTGTAGCAACATTATAAGTACCAGTACCTCTTACGGCTTTATAAACCGCTTGTCCACTTACAGTACCAGGACTATCAGTAGATAACGTCAATGGTAAATTAACTGTCCCAGCATCAGGAGTACTACCTGCAGTAAAAGTTAATAAATGTGCAATATTTAAACCAGTTCCAATATCACCAGTTAATTTTAACACATCACATTCAGCAGTTTGTTCACCAATTCCATTTGTAGTTGAGTCACCTACATCATATAACGAAAGTGATTCTTCTGCCCAATAAGCATAACTAGTAGTAGTATCACAATCGATATTTAAGATTGTTACATTTTTAGTTTGACCAAAAGCCTCACTAATACTAGCA
The DNA here is from genome assembly GCA_947631175.1 of uncultured Flavobacterium sp. Classification (GTDB taxonomy): domain Bacteria; phylum Bacteroidota; class Bacteroidia; order Flavobacteriales; family Flavobacteriaceae; genus Flavobacterium. Next base: position 19,242 of record CANRKI010000017.1, on the reverse strand, counting down.
ACATAATTTGAATCAGATGTTCCAGCTATAGTAACTTTAAAATCTCTTGTTTCGCTAGAATCTCTATCATCAATAATAGGGATTAAAACAGTTGCTCTAGTTTCACCTGCAGGAATCACAATAGAGTTAACTCCTGTATAATGAACACCATTAATTGCTGTACCATCTGTATATTGAAAATTAACAGTTAGGTCAGATGACGAAGGATTTGATAAAATAACACGCAATTTTAATTGTCTAGCATCCTCTCTAACTTCAACATCAGGAATATTGGCTTTATCAAACTGAGCAAAGTCGGGACCTGTATATATTTTATCATCACTTTCACACCCTATAAAGGCAAATGAAAATAAAAAAGCTGATAATACTAATTTTTTCATAGATAAAAATTTAAGGATTAATAACCTGGATTTTGAACTAACTCAGGATTAATTGTAATTTCTCTTGCAGGGATAGGTAAAGTAAATTTATAACTATCTGTAGCAGGAGGTGAAACAGTAGTACCTATTAATTCCATGTCTTTAGGATCTCTATCAATACCTCTACCAGCCTCAACACCTAAACGTTTTAAATCAACGAATCTATGCCCCTCAAAAGCTAATTCAATACGTCTTTCATCTAAAATAGCTGCTAAAGCTTGAGATAATGAACTATAAGATTGAACTGGAGCAGCTCCAGCATTATATCTAACATCAACAATAGCTTGTACTGCTGCTGCAGCACCTGCTAAATCATTTGTTCTAGCTAAAGCTTCAGCTTTGATAAAATATTGTTCTTCAACACGGAAAATTTTAAGATCATTTAATCTAAATTGACCATGAGAACCTGGATACTTATTGATTAATAATTTATCCGATTGTTTATAATTTGAAGAGTTAGCATAATCAGGATCAATAACAGAACCAGTACCAGGTGTTAAATTTACAATAACTTCTTTACGAATATCTTGGTCACTCAACTTATTAAATAAAGATCTTCCCACCTCGTAAAACGATGAACCAGTAATTGTATGATCTTTACTTTGCCAAATTTGCCCAATAGTTGCACCATTGATAGCTCTTTCCATTTTAAAGATTACACCGTTATTTGCTAAATCTAACCAAATGTTTTTATACATCATTCTGTTAGCTAAAGGGTACTCAGCAATTAATTCATTTGATAAAGTAATAGCTGTAGGATAATCACCAGTAAATAATGCGATTCTAGATTTTAAAGCTTTAACTGCATTAGGAGATGCAAAAATATTACTTGATGTGTTAATCAAATTATCATTAGCAAAATCTAAATCTTCCTGGATAAAAGTTAGAACTTCTCCAATAGTAGAACGATTTATTTTATCAGTAATATCTGGTACAAAATCAACAATTGGACATCCTAAAGCGTTAGAATCTTTTAAATCAACTGTATAGTACGTTAATAACTGAAAATGAGCATATGCTCTAATAAATTTACATTGAGCAACAATATCATCTACAATTTCTTGATCAGCAGCTGAAAGATTTGTGAAATTTTGAGATGCTCTGATAATACGGTTAGCTCTATTGATAGTATACATAGCACTTTGGTAAATACCGGCAGCAAAACCATTACCAGAAGTCATACTGAAAGTATAATCTCCGTCAAGTCCCTGACCTCCATTATCGTAACCAATTCCTACCTCATCAGTCCAAACTGAATTTAATTCAATTTGCGTATAGTTATCTAATTGACCATAAACAACGTTTAAACCGTTTGTTAAGTCATTAATTGTTTGGAAAGCTTTCTCTTCAGAAAGCTCTCCTTTTTGTATAATATCAATAGCATCTTGACATCCTGTCAAAGCCATTGCAAGTACTAAAAAACTTGAAACAAATATTTTTTTCATAATATGTCAGAGATTAAAATTGAACTTCTAAACCAACAGAAATAGAACGTGGAGTTGGGTATTGATATTGGTCAGCAGCTCTATTAGATTCGGCATCCCAACCTCTCCACTTAGACCAAGTTGTTAAGTTTTCTGCCATAGCGAAGATTTTTAAACCTGCTAAAGCTGTTGATTGTAAAGTCTTTTTAGAGAAATTGTAACCAACAGAAAGATTACGTAAACGTAAATAAGAAGCATCAGTTAAGAAACGATCAGAAAAACCAATTAAATCATTATTAGAATAATTTAATGCAGGAACATTTGTGTTTCTATTATCTGGAGTCCATGCGTTTAAAATGTCTCTAGATAAGTTAAAAGTTCCTAAATCTGTACCATCCATTAAAACAGCATAATCATAATCATAACGATCGATACCTGTAACAAAAGTAAAGAATGCTGATGCATAGAAACCTTTGTAATCAATATCTAAACCAAAACCTCCTTGGAACTCAGGTAAATAGTTAGAACCTGTATATCTTCTATCTAAAACTTGATCTGGTGTTTCAGTTAAATTGTTATTTCTATCTAAGAAAAGAGCGTTACCTGTAGCAGGGTTAACTCCAGCGTAAGGTATTAAATAATACTCATACATTTTTTTACCTACCCAGTTACCGTTTAAAGACGAACCATCCCAAGTTGTATCACTATTTCCTAATGAAGTAATTTCGTTATGATTGTACCCTACGTTACCTTTAACAGTTAAATTAAATCCGTCATTGTTATTTTTAATAACATCATATGCTAAAACTGCTTCTAAACCTTTATTTACAACCTCAGCTTTATTCATACTAAGAGTACCTTGACCTGTTTGCCATGAAATTGGATTTGGTAAGAATAAATCTTTAGTGTTTCTGTGGTAAGCATCAAAACTACCTCTTAATCTACTATCAAATAATTCAAAATCTAATCCTAAATCCGCTTGATAAGTAGTTTCCCATTTTAAATCAACGTTTGCTAATTGACTTAATCCATATCCAGGAACGTTATTATAACCGTTATATAATGCATATAATTGACGAGATAAATTTCTTGCATCAAACATTGTAGATCCAGAAATAATATCGTTACCAGTAGTACCGTAAGAACCTCTTAATTTTAATTGGTTAAATACTGTATCATTTAAAAACTCCTCATTACTGATGTTCCAACGACCTGATACTGCCCAAAAAGTACCCCATCTATTAGTGTTATTAAAACGGTATGAAGCATCTCTACGAATAGTTGCATTAAAACCATATTTAGTATTATAATCATAATCTAAATATCCAAAATATGAAAACATACCTGAATCGTAGCTTTCAGCTCCAATACCTGGCACATAATAAGGTGTACCATCATATGGAATCCAACCAGCATCGTGACCTGGAGCAGCTACTACAGGGTCTAAACCTTCTTGAGTAGCAGACATTAAACGGTAATGAGCTTTAATATATTCAGTTAAAGCTGAAACTTCAAAAGTATGAACGTCATTAATAGTGAAGTTATATTTTAATTGATTTAAAATATTAGTACTAAACTGTCTTAATGATGCATTAGTGTTCCAACCACCATATTGTTGATCAGGCTCTTGGAAATATAAAGAGTTAAATGCTTTTGGAGATTGCCAACCATTTGTAGTTTGGTGAGTATAATCAAAACTCGCAGAAGATATAAAGTTTAAACCTTTAGCTAATTTTAAATCTCCTTTTAAGTTTACAATTGCTTTGAACTCATCATATTGTTGGAAATAAGTTTTCATTTTATCCATTAATAATAATGGAGTTTGGCTCATTCCAGTAAAATTTTCAAGTAAATCAGCACCATCAACATACTCATTTGGTGATAACCAAGGCACAGATTTAAAAGCACCTAATAATAAGTTTTGATTTACACTACCAGTTCCAGTACTACCAATTGTACGTCTTTTTGAGTAATTTAAGTTAGTTGTAGTACTATATTTAAAATTATCTCTTTTAGACTTACCGTTGGTATTTGTTCTTAAGTTAAATTTCATTAAGTCTGAACCTCTAACAATTCCTTGAGTATCTGAGAAACCGATAGATGTAAAGTTTGATAAACTCTTACCTCCAGATTGGAAATTTAATGTATGGTTTTGATTAATACCAGTTCTTAAGAAAACATCTCTCCAATTAGTATTAATATTATAATTAGCAATTTCTTGATCAGTTAAAGTTACCCCTCTACCTAATCCACGACTTTTTTCAAGTGCTAATAACTCTTTAGAGTTCATAACATTATAATCGTTAGATTGCATGAATGAAACTCCAGATGAACCAATGTAGTTAAAAGTTAATGGTGTTTCATAACCACCTCTTTTAGTAGTTACAACAATCACCCCTTTAGCCCCACGGTTACCATATATTGCAGTTGCACCAGCATCTTTTAAAACGTTAACTGACTCAATTTCATTAGGATTTAATGAACGGAATGCTGTAGACGACATATGAACACCGTCGATAACAAATAAAGGATCAGTTGCACCAGAAAAAGACGCAGCTCCACGTAAAATAATAGAAGATGCAGCTCCAGGCTCTCCAGAACCAGTTTGGATATTTAATCCCGCAACCTGCCCTTGTAACGTTTGTACAAATGATTGATTAGGACGGTTTTGTATTGTCTCAGAAGAAACAACTTGAGCGGCAATGTTTGATTTAGCTTTTACCGATGTTGTATACCCTGTATTTACAACAACTTCTTGTAAATTAACATTGATTTGTGAACCATTTACTAAAACAGTTTGAGAAGTCATACCTACAAATGAAAATGTAAGTTTATCTCCTTTTTTTGCTTTAATAGTGTATTCACCATCTAGACCAGTCGTAGTTCCTTCACTAGTCCCCTCTTTCACTACAGAAACACCTGGTAATGGATTATTAGTTTCATCAGTAACTACACCACTTACAGAAATTTCTTGTGCAAAAGAGATCTGAAATACAAACACTAATAAAAGTGTCAATAATCTAGCAATTTTAGATCTCATAAAATTAAGGTTAAAAATTAGTTAAAATTAAGTTAGCAAATATATTAATATAAGTAAGAAATACAAGTTTTATTTAACATATATTTTCTTAGTATATCTTTTTCCGTTATCTAAATCCAAGTTTAAAATATAATACCCTAATGTTAAACCGTTTAACTCTTGAGTGATTACATTAGAATTAGTAGATTTATTTAAAACTAAACGTCCTGAAACGTCGTAAATTGACATTTTATGGATTGATGATTCTAATTTAGTAGCGTCGACATTTAATACTCTATCATTATTAACCCATGTCATGATATTTGATGAATCAAAATCAGACACTGAATTTGTTGTTAAATATCCACCAGTAATAATTAATGAAAAATTTTGAACATTAATAGAACCTTTATTAGATATAGTTAATTGATAAACACCTGAAGGATTATCTATATCTATTCGTTCAAATGGGTCTACGTTATTATCTCCTTTAAGCGTACGTAAATCGTTAAAATCTTTATTTAAATACCAAGGCGAATAAGTTGTACCATTTTGAGTTAATCTAATATCTAAATCGTTTCTTAATTTTGGAGTTGAATCATCTACACTTGTTGTATTATCAGCATTACCTGAAGGGTCAGTCCAAGAAATTGAAACTTTTAACGGCTCATTTCCTGTTGCCTGAATATATTTTATTTGTGGAGTACCTGTGTAAGTTAATTCTTCAACTACAGATCTAGATGGAGTCATTGTTGTATAAATTGCTTCTGCAACATCGATTTGTCCCCAACCAAATTTGTGATCAGGACCATCTGCAGTTCCAGCCTCTTTAGCAGTGTGTAAAAGTAAACCTTTTACTGTAGCTGCTTTTGCAGTACTATTATACTTTTGTTGAATTAATGCAATAGCACCAGTAACAGAAGGCGCAGCCATGGATGTTCCTGGTAAACTAGTATAACCAGTACTACTTGTATTTGAACTTGAATATACTGAAACCCCTTTAGAAACTAAATCAGGTTTTATTCTGAAATCATCTGTTGGGCCGTAATTAGAAAAACTAGACATCACTACAGAGCTAGGCCCATTATATGTGTCAAAACCTTCAACAGCACCAACAACAATAGTATTTTTAGCAACCCCTTCAGAAGTTAGTAAATCATTTCCTGCTTTATCTGGATTATATGTTGCATAACCATCTCTATCATTACCCGCAGCAAAAACAACAGAATAATATGGAAATTCATACAATAACTCATCAATTTCTCTTGAGGCACTTGTATATTTCCCAAAGATTGATGGCAAATTAGAAGCAGGTAGCCTAGATAAATCAACACCATAAGAATGATTAGAAGCCACTATACCAAAATTTGTTTGTAGAAATCGCATCTCTGAGATATCGTTCGTCCAGTTACTAGAAAAACCATTAGCAGCATATGCAATACCTCTAGCAGTTGGAGTGTTAGGTGCAGCACCTAAAACTGTTCCTGCTACGTGCGTATGATGCAAAGAAGACGACGCGCTTGGATCATCATAAATAATTAAGCGACTTCCAAAAGTAGAATGATTAGCCATCGGAGCACCTTGATCCCAAACACCAATATATACATCTCTTCCTGTTAAATTTAAACCTAAATCCCCTCCAGGATATACTCTGTTAGCACCCATCATAGATGCACTTTGTGAATTTAAAGTTCTATAATACACTGGTGCACCCATTTCAAATCTAACAAATTCAGAAAATGAACCATCAGGGTTATTAAAAGAAAGTGGAATATTATTTTGAATAGCCAACTCAACATCTTTAGAATATTGTGTTTTAGCTTCTTCTATAGAAATATTTCGCTTCGAAGTATATTTTGGATCGATACTTTGTGCATAATTTACATTTAATGCGAGTAAAAATACTAATAGGGAAGTATACTTTTTCTTCATATTTTTTTTTTAAGGTTTGCTAAAATACTATTTTATATTTTATATAACAAAAATTATCATAATTTAACATTATAAAATTAACAACAAAAAACCCACACTATATAGTGTGGGTTTAAAATATTTAAAATTTAAGGATTAATACCCTTGATTTTGTTGAATTGGCGAAACGTTAGTTTCAAACTGTGGAATTGGAAATGCCAATCTATAATCACCATAAGACGGTGTATTAGCAGCTTGTCTCTCGCTAATTGCAGGAATATTGCTTTGTGTACGCATTAAATCGTCAAAACGGAAACCTTCGAAAACTAATTCTTTACGTCTTTCGTTTAAAATGCTTTCTAAAGTTACAGTTGTATAAGCTGCGATTCCTCTATTTTCTGCAATTTTGTTAATAAACTCTAACGCTGTATTTGTATCTCCTGTTCTAAAAGCTGTTTCTGCAATGTTTAAAACAATTTCTTCAAATCTAACTACTTTAACATTACTTGCTCTAGAAGTGTATTTTCCTAAGTTACGTAAATCACCATCGCGATCTACAGCTAGTAATTGAGATCTAACATCATTAGTATCTGCTAATAAAACGTCTGCTACATTATTAGCTGCTAAAATATCTCCATAGGCTGTGTACCCATACATATTATAGATAGAGTTATTTCCTAAATTATCATTATCTAAAAATGTTAATTCGAAAACAGAGTTCATTGCCTCGTCTCCTGATGCAAAAGATGATAAAAACTGTCCTTCTGAAATTACAGCACCTCCTAAAGCATAAGCCTCTTGTGAAGCTGTTAAAGCAGTAGCGTATTCTTGCTGACCAAAAAATGGTGCCATATACATTGCTATTCTTGCTTTAATTGCTAAGATAGATTGTCTGTTTAATTTGTTTTTAACTGAAATACTATTACTTACTAGGCTAGTTGCTGCTTCGATATCAGCCTCTAAAGCAGTTTTTAATTCAGATAAAGTTAATCTGTACGAGTTTTCTGCAGTAACTACTCCATAAGCTGTAATATAAGGTACAGTTAATGAAGATGTATTATCAGTTACGTTTTGTTGACCATATAGTTTCATTAAGTCAAAATGAGCTAAAGCACGTAATGCATAAGCTTGCGCTTTTAATTCATTTACATCATCTATCAACTCGTTTGCGTTAATATTTGCATTAATTGCAATATTTGCTAACGCAATAACTTTGTAAATAGATACCCAAGTGTCCGAAGCATATGCCGACGAGATTGTTGTTCTAAAGTCTGTTTCGTTTAAAAAACGACCTGAATAAGCTACTGAATGCGCATTGTCTGAACGAACTTCGTTATAAATTACATAATCACGACCGTAGTAAGAAACCGATTGCATGTTTTTGTATGCTCCATTTAAAATCATTTCTAAACGTGCTACAGTAGTAATTGGTTCTTTATCTAAGTCTATTTCTGTTTTAATTCCTGGTTCTAAACTGTCTTGAGAACAAGAAGTTAGAGCTGTGCTTACTAAAATTAAAGAAGCTACTGAATAAAATATCTTTTTCATACTTTAATTAGAATTTAATGTTAGCTGAGAATGAAACTTGTTTGATTGGAGGGTTTGCAATATTTGTGAAACCATCTGCACGAACTTCTGGATCGTAGTTTAGGTTATCGTCTTTAACCCAAGTCCATAAATTTGTTCCTCTTAAAGATAGAGTGATTCCATCTAATCCTGTTCCTTTAATCATTTCTGGTTTGAAAGAGTATCCAAACGCTACATCACGTAAACGGACAAAATCACCATCAGCTAAAAATCTTGTAGAAATTTGTTCTGATGTAGATGTAGTTCCTGTTACTTTAGGAACGCTTGTTACATCTCCAGGCTGTTTCCATCTATTTTCGTAAGTAGTAGATGAATAGTTATAAGTATAAGCCTGACGACCTGTATTTTGAGTGTAAGACGCCCAATCTTCGTAAACTTTATTTCCTCCTGAGTAGTAGAAAGTACCATCTAAGAAGAAGTTATGGAAATCAAAGTGTAATGTTAAACCTCCTGTATACTTTGGTAAAGCTGAATCTCCTTGTAACGCAACTGCTGCTTGATTATAGTTTTCAGTAGTAGCTCCATCCTGACCGTTAATGTAGTATAATGCATTACCATTGTCTGGGTTAACACCTGCATATTTACGCATATTCCATGCATATAATGGTTGTCCTTCTGTAATTACACGTGTACCACTTGTAATAGATATAGGATTTCCACTTGCGTCTACTGGCATTTCTAAAACTTTATTTTTAACTGTTGCAAAGTTTGCACTAACGTTAAAGTTAAAGTTTTCTGAACGTACAACGTCTATATTTAATTCATACTCCATACCTCTGTTTCTCATTGCACCAGCGTTAGTAGCTTTAGTACTGAAACCAGTAGTACCTGAAATTGGATTAGTAGAGAATAATAAATCTTCTGATTTAGAATTGTAGTATGCTACCGAACCAGATATTTTGTTATTAAACAAACCAAAATCAACACCTACGTCAGTTTTTGCTTGAGTTTCCCAAGATAAATTAGATGCCAATTGGCTTAATGCGAATGAACCTTGTCCATCATAACTTCCTGTTGCTAACAACGATTGGTACATATTTAAACCAATACCGTTATTACCTGTTGTACCGTAAGACGCACGTGCTCTTAATACATTGATTTCTGGAATAGCATCCATAAAATCTTCATTCATAATATTCCAAGCTGCACCAACAGACCAGAAGTTACCCCAACGTTTGTCTTCATTAAATTTAGAAGAACCTTCACGACGGAAAGAACCATCAACTAAATATTTACCATCATAGTTATAATTAACCATAGCTGTGTAAGATAATTGTGCCCAATCGTTATAAGCCGATGATGCTGACCAGTTAGCAGCAGCATTACCTAACATATCAAAACCAGGAGGTACACTTTCACCAAAACCATATAATGAAGAGTATTTATTCTTTTGATATTCCATTAAAGCTTTAGCGTTAAACTTATGTTTTTCAATTCCAAAAGCATAGTCTAAAGAGTTTTGCACTACATAGTTAAAGTTTTTACCCCAGCTATTTTCTGCATATCCATTATAAACTACACCGTCTCCGTGGTTTGGATTTTTGTATCCAGAATAATCTGAAAAATTATAGTCTAAATTAACATTAGATGTCCATTTTAAACCTTTAGTAATGTCATAGTTTATAGCAAAACTTCCTAATAATCTAGTTAAATCATTAATATCTTTATTATTAGAAATAGTGTATAAACTGTTGTGTAAAGAACCAACATTTGTATTATATGAACCATCTGCATTATATGGAGAATACCATGGGCTCATAAAGTATTTAGTTAACAATGGATTAGAGAAATAAGCTCCACCTTCCATAATTGCATTTTGTTTTGTATTAGCTACACGAACATTAGAACTGAATTTAACTTTATCAGATAACTGTCTATCGTAAGCAATATTTCCTGTTACACGACGGAAATCTCCACCAAATGCAATAGATTCTGTTTTATTATATCCTAAAGATGCATAAAAAGTTGATTTTTCGTCACCACCTTGAGCAGAGAAATCTAAGTTATAGTATAAAGCATCTTTGTTTTCTAATAAATCATTCCATCTGTATTCTTGTGAGCCAGCATTTTTCCATTTCACTAAGTTATCAAATGCAGATGATGCGTTTGCAGGAATATTCCCTTGGTTTGCCGTAAAATAATCATACGTTTGATCTTTAGAAAAACCGTAAACACCACCATATGTATTATATAATGACTCTAAGAAAAGTTCTTCTTTTTGAGCACCCGAAGCCATTTCTAAACCTTTAACTGCTTTGTTTTGAATTCCCGCAGTTGTAGTTAATGAATACTTTGTTGCACCAGATTTACCTTTTTTAGTAGTAATTACAATTACCCCAGCAGCACCACGAGCACCATAAGGAGCTGTAGCAGTAGCGTCTTTTAATACTGTCATCGACGCAATGTCGTTCGCATTAATAGATGATAATGCAGATAATGAAGAACCTCCTTCAGAACCAAAATCACTATTAATAACTGGCACACCATCAATTACAATAAGCGGTTCTAAATCTCCACCAATACCAGCAATACCACGGATACGAATTTGTTGAGTCGATCCTGGAGTACCAGAAGTTGTTGCCATTTGTAAACCTGCAACACGTCCTTGTAAAGCTTGGTCTGCAGAAACTAAAGGCACTTTTGAAATTGTTTCTCCGTCAATTTTAACGGCACTACCAGTTACTTCATTCTTCTTTTTAGCTTGTCCATAAGCCATTACGATTACCTCCTCTAATTGAGAGTCTTCAGCAACCATAGTTAAGTTCATTGTAGATGATTCACCTACTGTTTGAGAAACTGTTTTCATTCCAATAAAAGAATAAACCAGTGTTTCTCCTTTGTTAACCTTGATAGAATATTTTCCATCAAAATCTGTTTGTGTTCCGTTTGTTGTACCTTTGACAACAACACTAACACCCGGTAATGGGAATCCACCCTCCACTACCGTTCCAGTTACAGTTTTCTCTTGTGCAAAAGATAACTGAACCAAAAACGCCATCATTAGCGTAAAAAACCATTTTAACTTTAATCTCATGATGATTTTATTTGAGTTAGTCATACTTCACAAATTTGATTAATTAATAATTTCATAACAAAAATTTTAAGATAAAATAATTGTTTAAACAAAGTTAAAATCAACGGTTTTCGGACAAAAATTTAATAAAAAACAAAATTTAACAATTATAAATAAATAAAAACAATTTTTTAATTAATAATAGATGTTGTTACAAAAATATTCAGACAATAACAAAGAAGCTGGTTGTGATGAAGCAGGAAGAGGATGCTTAGCAGGGCCTGTAACCTGCGCTTCGTTAATATTACCTTCTGATTTCATTAACGAAATATTAACTGATTCGAAAAAACTGAAAGAAAAAACACGATTTGAGCTAAAAAAAGTTATCGAAGAAAAAGCTTTAACATTTAAAGTCATTCATATCTTTCCAGACGAAATTGACCGCATCAATATTTTGAACGCATCAATAAAAGGAATGCAAGAATGCACGATAAATCTTAATATAAAACCTGATTTTTTGATTGTAGACGGAAATAAATTCAAACCCATCGAAGGCATTCCTCACGCTACAATTGTTAAAGGCGACTCTAAATACATGAGTATTGCGGCAGCTTCTATTTTAGCAAAAACATATCGAGATGAATACATGGATAAAATACACGAAGAGTATCCAATGTATAATTGGAAAAAAAATAAAGGCTATCCAACAAAAGAACATCGAGCTGCTATTGCTAAATACGGTCCGTCACCTTATCATCGCATGTCATTTAAACTTTTACCAGATGACGAGCAATTAACTTTAGAGTTTTAAAACAAAAAAGGGAGAACAAATGTTCTCCCTTTTATACCTATTATATATAGTAAATTATTTCTGTACCAATTCTGCTTCGAAAAGCTGTGCAAAGTATTTCAAAATTTTAGCTTTCACTTCTTCTTCATCCACTTTTTCAACTCCTAATTCAACATTAAGCGAAGCTACAGCCTTACCACGAATTCCACAAGGAATAATATTATCAAAATAACCCAAGTTAGAATTCACGTTTAAAGCAAAACCGTGCATAGTAACCCAACGTGAAGCGCGAACTCCTAATGCACATATTTTACGAGCAAATGGTGTACCTACTCCTAACCAAACACCTGTTTCACCTTCGCTTCGCTCTGCTTTTAAACCATAATCAGCTAAAGTTAATATAATCGCTTCTTCTAACAAACGTAAGTATTTGTGAATATCTGTAAAAAAATTCTCTAAATCTAAAATAGGATACCCAACAATTTGCCCTGGTCCGTGGTATGTAATATCTCCACCTCTATTAATTTTATAAAAAGTAGCTCCTTTTTCGGCCAATTGAGCCTCAGATAATAATAAGTTACTTAAATCACCACTTTTACCTAAAGTATAAACGTGCGGATGTTCCACAAAATAAAAATAGTTAGGCGTAACAACATCGGTATTGTTTTTCCTATTGTTAGATTTTATATCTACAATCTCCTGAAAAACTTTTTCCTGAAAATCCCAAGTTTCTTTATAATCTTTTAAACCTAAATCTTCGACAACAACAGTTTTATTCATTTTATTTTACGAATTGAATCGAATCTAAAAAAATTCGACATTTATAAAACAAATTTACAACAAAAGCTTGTAAAAGCCTTAATTAAGATAATTACATTTTTAAAATTAATGCTTATCTTTGCATGTTAAAAATTAATTTTAAAATTAAATCATGCAACTTTCAGAACAAGAAATCATCAGAAGAGAGAAATTGAGCAAGTTAAGAGAACTTGGCATCAATCCTTATCCAGCAAATTTGTTTCCAGTAGATCATACTTCGAAGCAGGTCAAGGAAACTTTTGAAGAAGGTAAGAAGGTAGTTGTTGCTGGTCGTTTAATGAGTGTTCGTGACCAAGGTAAAGCTTCATTTGCCGAGTTACAAGATTCTGAAGGACGTATTCAATTATATTTAAATAGAGATGTAATTTGCCCAGGCGAGGACAAAACATTATATAATACGGTATTTAGAAAATTAGTTGACTTAGGAGATTTTATTGGTATTGAAGGGGAGTTATTTTTAACTCAAGTTGGTGCTAAATGTATTCGCGTAACTAATTTTTCTGTACTAAGTAAAACTTTACGCCCATTACCATTACCAAAAACAGACGAGCAAGGAAATGTTTTTGATGCCTTTACAGATCCAGAATTACGGTACCGTATGCGTTACGTAGATTTAGTTGTAAACCCACAGGTGAAAGAAATTTTCATTAAAAGAACAAAATTGTTCAACGCAATGCGTAATTTCTTTAATGATAGAGGATATATGGAGGTTGAAACTCCAGTATTACAATCTATTCCTGGTGGAGCATCAGCACGCCCGTTTATGACGCACCACAATTCATTAGACATTCCGTTATACATGCGTATCGCTAATGAGCTTTATTTAAAAAGATTAATTGTTGGTGGTTTTGAAGGGGTTTACGAGTTTTCTAAAAACTTCCGTAACGAAGGAATGGACCGTACGCACAATCCAGAATTTACTGCAATGGAAATTTACGTTGCTTATAAAGATTACAACTGGATGATGGAATTTACAGAACAATTGCTAGAATACTGTGCTATTGCTGTAAACGGAACTACAAAAGCGACTTTTGGAGAACACGAAATTGACTTTAAAGCACCATACAAACGTGTTACAATGCGTCAATCGATTATAGATTTCACAGGATTTGACATTGATGGTAAATCTGAAGCAGAATTGTTCGAGGCAGCAAAATCTATGGGAATCGATGTTAACGAAACTATGGGTAAAGGAAAATTAATTGATGAAATTTTTGGTGAGAAATGTGAAGGAAACTACATCCAACCAACTTTCATTACTGATTATCCAAAAGCAATGTCTCCATTAACTAAAGAGCATAGAGATGATGCAGAGTTAACAGAGCGTTTTGAATTAATGGTTTGTGGTAAAGAAATTGCAAACTCATACTCAGAGTTAAACGACCCTATTGATCAACGCGAACGTTTTGAAGAGCAATTAAAATTATCTGAAAAAGGTGATGACGAAGCAATGTTTATTGATCAGGACTTTTTACGTGCTTTAGAATATGGTATGCCGCCAACAGGTGGTTTAGGAATTGGAATGGATCGTTTAATTATGTATTTAACTAATAATCCATCAATTCAAGAAGTTTTATTCTTCCCGCAAATGAGACCTGAAAAAGCAGCACCTGCATTTGAATTAACAGCCGAAGAAAAAATTATTGTTGATTTATTAGAAAAAAATGATAATCAATACGAGCTTGGGTCTTTAAAACAAGCTGCTGGTTTAAGCGGTAAAAAATGGGATGCTTCGATGAAAAACTTAGCAAAACATGACGTAACAACTGTACAAGTTGATGGAGATATTAAAACTGTTATCTTAAAATAAGATTTATATAATTGAAAAGGCGAACCAATAGGTTCGCCTTTTTTTGGTCATTTTTAATAAATATAGATAAAATCAATTAAATATAAAATTTCAATTCAAATAAACTATAAAAAGTAACATCAATAAAAAGCTTTACATCTATTTTAAAAAATATCACAATCTTATTATCAATTAAAAAAAGATAAAGTCTTAAAACGGCTTATTTAAATTACAAGCCACTCTAAATAGAAAAAATCTATAAAAACTTTAAATACTTAAAAATTATAATTTAGATAAATAGAAGATCGATACTGGCTTTTCACTAAACCTCCATTCAAATTTTGATTTAAGGGAGATTGAAACTGAAAACCAAAACTCATCTTTTTAAAGGAAACATCGGTTGCGATTTTAAGCAAAGTGATATCGCCTGAAGTATGCAATACTTTATTCCCAAAAAATTCATTCGATTCATAAATTTCAGAAGCAATCCCAGTACTTGGCAAAAGTTGAAAAGTGTTCGATTTAAAAGCATAACCAATAGCCGAGGCTACATTTAATTGGTTCCCGAAACGGTATTCTTCATCGTTTGTAGTCTTAATATTATAGTTTAGATTATTTATCCAAACCCAATTTTTGAATTTAAATCGGTAATCAATATTCGCTAAATAATCAAAACTTCCTGTACCCAACTGAAAACCCGGATTTATACTTCCGTTTGCATTTTCATCATATTTACCTGTTGGCAATTTAATTCCTCCAGAAAATTGTAACTCATGAAAATTGGTGTCCAAAAATTTATATCCGCCTAAAACGGATACATCACCAAGACCACTTAAATGGATGGATTGTGCGGCTGTTTCACGATCATGAAAATGAAAAGGAACTACTGCCGAAACAAAAAAGTTTTTTCCTAAATTCAGTTTTCCTAAAATGTGTAAAGTGTTATAGGCTTCATTTCGCCAAGCTGAGTTGGAATACAAACCATCATTTGTACGATAAGACTGATGAATATATCGAGCGCCTAAAAACGAATTGGTATTGTAATTTAACATTCCTAAACTTCCACCATTGGTTGCACAGCCACAAAAATCACAAGCGTAAGAAATAGAAAAAGTAAATAAAAATGTAAAAACGATAAAAAATTTATATGATATCTTCATGATTTAAAATTCAGAAAGTTTTGGATTTGATAAAAAATCAGAATCGGTTAATGTGTTCAAAAAAGCTTTAAGTTTTTGCTTTTCATCTATAAATAAGGAAATTCCCAAGCGACCAGTTGATGAAATTAAAAGCGGATCCAAATTAGTTGTATTTTGAACTCCAGAATTATAAAACTCCAGCACGGCGTCTAAGTTTAAAAAACGACCATCGTGCATATAAGGAGCTGTCACGGCAATGTTACGCAAACTTGGCACCTTAAATTTGTAGCGATCTGTGTTTAGTTCAGTCACTTTAAAGCGACCTTCATCGTTTACGTTTGGGTTTATTGGTAAACCATTATTTCTAAAAGTCTGATCACTAAATAGTTCTGTTGCATGACACGAGGCACATTTTTGCTGAAAAATAACGTAACCTTGCTGTTCATCATTGGTAAAATTTTCAGCTTCGTTACGAATCACTTTATCGTATTTAGAGTTAGCTGATACAAAGGTTAACATAAATTGACTTAGCGCTTTTAATACATTTTCTGTAGATATTTCGCCACTCGGAAATGCTTGTTTAAACAAATTCACATAGCTTGGTTTGGCTTGTAAGTACGAATTTATATCATTAAAATTAGCATCCATTTCTACTTCTGCAGTGATTGGAATAATAGAATTTAAATCCAAATTATGCGATACACCATCCCACATAAAACTGTTTTGGAAAGCTAAGTTTTGTAACGCAGGAGTGTTACGCGTACCAATACGATCAAAAACACCGTGTGAAACAGTATGTCCGTGATGGGTAAAACCGTAAGATTGTACGTGACAAAATCCACAAGAAACAATGCCATCAGCAGATAAATTACCATCATAAAATAACTTCTTACCTAGTTCAATTCCCTTTTCGGTTAACGGATTACTATCAAAATTATAAGTGGTATTCGGAAAATTTAATGGAGTTTGAAGAGCAACTGACGCTGGAATATAAGCGTACTGTTCTTCTTCTGATTGACAACTCATCAACAGAAGAAAAAAAACAAAAACGATATATTTCATTATCTAAAAATTATGTACGTGATGCACACTAAAAGCCGAAGGAATATTATTTGAAACAGTAGATACTTTTTCACCACCCATAATTTGATCTTGATCTGATAAACGAATTCCATTAAAAAATGAATATACATCAGTCATTATATGAATACTTGGTGAAAAATTCTCACGAACGATGGCTAATTCAGGAAATTGCAATTCCACTTCCGTGTAATTATAAGCCAATCCCGTTTTACCGGTATGCACTTTAAACGATTTTTGAGTTGTTGTATTAGTGGTATAATTTCCCTCAATAGCTAAAAATTTATAGCCAGCTGCCCAACTCCAAAGCATGTCAAGGCTTTGCGCATAAGCTAAAAAATTTCCTTGTCCATCCGCTCCCAATAAAAATTGAGCCTCATCAACACCTACGCCAAATCTAATTTTAGAAAAACTTCCTGTCGGGATATTTCGAATTGTGATATTATAAGTCTGTTCGTTTTGTTCTTGAACAATAAAATATGATTCGGATTTTGGAACACGAACTACATCACCATTATCTTTAATAAATTCGATGTTACTTATAATATAATTTATGCGGTCAAAAACTAAACTTTCATTAGCTTGATTGGTGTAAGACAAACCCGATATTAGGTCGCTTCCGTTAAAAATTTGGTCAAATTTTAAAGTGATAGCACTTGTACCAAATTGATTATTTAATTGGTCATCTGATGAACTACAAGACGACATAACAAGTATTGATGCAATTAAGATAATTGCATTTGTAAGGTTTTTCATATGATTTTGTATTAGATTTTACTTTGATAATTTTAAATTAACGAGATAAAATCTAACAGAGCGGCGGTTTAAAATCTGAAGAAGAAATTAAATGTTTGTAGCCATTTTTATAGAAATCTAGTATAAAATGACTCTCGACCACGAAGGTAATTTGTGGCATTTGAAAAACATAATCATCAAAAAATAAAATTTCAAAAGTAGGAGAAATCTTTTTTTCTGAAGGAGAAGAAGTACTTTTATCTACGTCCGAGACTTTAGCAAGTTGCTTTCGTAAATAACACTTTCCGTCGCATCCAGAATTTTTTTGGTCACGTTTTTCACATAATTCTGCCACAATCACATCGTAATTAAGCACATATTCAAACACTGGAAATATGGGCTTTAAAATACCGATTAATAAAATGGTGAGCAGAAAGTTTTTCATGATGCAAATATACTCACTTCTATTCACTAAATCATTGGTATAATTGTTACACAAACATTAAATAAAAGGACATTTTAATTTTTGGCACGATTTTAAATAGTATTAAATAAATTAAAATTGAAAATTATGAAAAAGATATTAATAATAGGAAGTTTAGCCTTTGCTGGTTTGTATGCAAATGCTCAGGAAGTAAAAGTTGATGTAAATAACAGAATTCGAGTTGAACGAGAACGTGAAGTAAAAACTGATAATCGATTAACTCCTGAACAACTTGCAGAATTACGAGTTAAAAAATTGGTTTTAGATTTAGATTTAACTGAAAAGCAACAAAAAAAGTTATTTGATTTAGAGAAAAAATCTTTTGATAATAGAACAAAGGCCTTTAATAAAAAGGGAAAAAAAAATAAAGAGGAACGCTTTGAAAAACAAAAAGATAGATTAGACGATAGAATTGAATATAAAAGGGAAATGAAGAAAATTCTTTCTAAAAAACAATTTGAAAAATGGGAAGCTTCTGAAAATAAAGTAGACAGAAAAAAAACACGAAAAGAAGGGAATGATGAAAAAAGGAGGTCTTTAAGAAGATAAATATCTAATAGATAAGATAAAAAGAAATATTTAATTACTTTTTGTTCCTTTATTTTTGATAAAATCAAAAAAGATTTTTAGATTTGATTAACAAATCAAAATCAAATATTATGAAAAAAATAATAGCTATACTAGTTTTATGTCTTACTACAAGTGCGAGTTTTGCTCAAGATGTAAATGAAGATTACAAGTCGAAAGCAAATTCTGAATTAGAGTACGTTAAAAGAACGGTTAAATTAACTGTTGATCAGGAGAAAAAACTATATGAGTTATATTACAAAATACAGCAAGTTGCTGGAGATATTGCTCTTTCATCAGAAGTAAAGGGTATAAAAATAAAAGATTTAGAAGATAAAGCTAAAAAAATAGTAGAATCTGCTAAAGCTAAATAATAAAAAAACCGGTCATAATGGACTGCACCCAAAAGTTTGGACAGATTAAAAAATTAATTATTATAAAAATGAGTTCGATATTCTATCGGACT
>CANRKI010000016.1 GCA_947631175.1 uncultured Flavobacterium sp. | reverse complement strand
GACTCGAACCCACGACCTGCTGATTACAAATCAGCTGCTCTAGCCAGCTGAGCTACACCGGCAAAGTGTATTTTTAAAATATAATCAATTTTTAGATTTTGATATTTTAGAGCCGATGGAGGGACTCGAACCCACGACCTGCTGATTACAAATCAGCTGCTCTAGCCAGCTGAGCTACACCGGCAAAGTGTATTTTTAATTTTAGAAACAAAACAATCTAAAAAAATAAGAACGATGTTTTAAATTGAGCCGATGGAGGGACTCGAACCCACGACCTGCTGATTACAAATCAGCTGCTCTAGCCAGCTGAGCTACACCGGCGTTGTTCTCAATTCGGGTGCAAATATAAGAGTGTTTTTTTAATTTGCAAACCTTTTGAGAAACTTTTTTCTGAGAAATTTCGCACTATAAAGCGTTAACTTTCTCAACTAATTGATTAGCAACATTTTTAAAATCTGCATTAATTTTTGCAAAATGAGATTTTTTGTTTTCAACATTCTTTGCATTGATTCTTGTAATTAAATCATCGTATGCAGTAATAGTTTCTTGAACGATTTCTTCACCTGCTTCAGCGTTGTTTCCAATCCAAATTACTTCAGTGATAATGTCTCCTAAAACAAAGTTTACGTTCTTTTTTAAGTTTCTTACGCTTGCCATTTTTCTATTTTTTTAAAATTAATATTCAATATATATTTCAAGCAATTCTGCTTGACCTGATAATTCATATGATGTAAAACACGCCGGAATAAGTATTGTTTGTCCTAGTATAAATGCGTATGTTTTGTCTTGTATTGTGATATCCACATTTCCTTTTGTAACAATATAAACCCTAAAACACGCGGTGCTTTTAGTAATTTGTAACGTGCCATGCAAAGGAATGAAATTTGTAGTAAAATAATCTCCTTTTACTATTAGGTTTGCGTTATTTTCGTGTTTAGTATAAAATAACTGGGCATCAACTTTTTGGTAATTAATAGCATCTAAAGCTAAGTCAACGTGTAATTCTCTGCTTTTGCCGCTAGCGTCTATACGATCCCAATCGTATACGCGATAGGTGATGTCGCTTGTTTGTTGTATTTCGGCAATTACAATTCCTTTACCAATGGCATGAATTGTTCCTGTTTCTAAATAATATACTTCGCCGGGACTAACTTTAATACGCTTCAGTATACTTGGTAATGTTTTGTTTTTTAAGTGAGTTAGATATTCTTCTGCCGAGCTATCCTGATCAAAACCAACAATTATTTCTGCATCTTTATCTGCTTGCATAATGTACCACATTTCGGTTTTTCCAAAAGAATTGTGACGTTTTTTTGCAAGTTCATCATTAGGGTGCAACTGTATGGATAAATCTTCTTTAGCATCTAAAAATTTGAACAAAAGCGGAAAACAATTTCCAAAATTTTCGACTGTTTTAGTTCCTAAAATTTGGGTTCCAAATTGATTTAGAATTTTTTTTATGGATTCACCAGCAAATTCTCCGTTGGTTACAATACTATTATCATCGGGAAAGTCGGCTATTTCCCAACTTTCTCCTGTGGTTTGACTAGGTATATCTTTATCAAGAAAATCCTTTAATTTACTCCCACCCCATATACGATCTTTATATATTGGTTCAAAAACAAAGGGATATAATTTTTCTTTTTCTGACATAAGTTAAGTTTACAATCCTTTGTATGTTACAAAATTTCTTGGTGTTTCATACAAAGTAATTTCAAGTTCTAATTCTGATGGTAAAAAGGGTTTTATTTTATTATAAATTACAAAGGCAATATGTTCTGCCGTTGGATTTAAGGTTTTAAACTCTTCTACATCTAAATTTAAATTTTTATGGTCTAAATATTCTTCAACTTCTGTTTTTATTATTTCAGCCAAATCTTTCATATCAATCACATAGCCTGTCTCAGGATTTACATTTCCTGTTACTGAAACTATGAGCTCATAATTGTGGCCGTGATAGTTTGGGTTATTGCATTTGCCAAAAACGTCTTGGTTTTTTTGCATGTCCCAATCCGAACGAAATAATCGATGAGCAGCATTAAAATGGGCTTTTCTGGAAACAGTTAGTCGCATAATTATATTTTATTGGCTTCTAAAAAGTGATAAAATTGATCAAAAATAATTTTAAACCATGCCGTATATATTTCGGGTTGTTTGGCAATATCTAATTTAACCGCTTCGATTGACATCCATTTCCAACTTTCAACTTCATCAGGGTTTATAACAGGTGTTTCATTGCTGTATCCTATCATTACGTGATCAAGTTCATGTTCTGTCAATCCGTTATCAAATGGTGCTTTATAAATAAACGAAAAAAGTTCTTTTAATTCCGAACCAAATCCCATTTCTTCTTTTAATCTTCGTTTTCCTGCTTGAATGTTGGTTTCACCTTCTCGTTGATGGCTACAACAAGTATTTGTCCATAACAAAGGAGAGTGGTATTTATGAGCAGCTCGTTGTTGTAACATAATTTCGTTCATATCATTTAAAATAAAAACGGAAAACGCGCGATGCAACATTGCTTTTTCGTGTGCCTCTAACTTTGGCATTAAACCAATTGGTTCATCCTTTTCGTTTACTAAAATTACTTTTTCTTCAACCATAAAATTAAAAAAAATTTAATTAGCAAAATTAATAAAAAAGAATGGAAGCACACAGCTTTTAAGTAACGATTAAGAAATAAAAAAACGCCTAGAAAAATCTAGACGTTTTTTAGTATTTTAAATGCTTATTATTTACTTAGATACATTTTTCTTCGTGAATAAAGTTCGTAAAAAGCATCATCTTTTAAATTCTTAATAAATAAGATACTTTCCCCTGTAGATTTCATCTCTGGTCCTAATGCTTTATTAACATTTGGGAATTTTGAGAAAGAGAATACAGGTTGTTTAATTGCGTAGCCTTCTAATTTAGGATTAAAAGTAAAGTCTGTAACTTTATTTGCTCCTAACATTACTTTTGTTGCGTAATTTACGTAAGGTTCACCGTATGCTTTAGCAATAAACGGTACAGTACGTGACGCACGTGGGTTAGCTTCGATAATATAAACCGTATCGTCTTTAATTGCAAACTGAATGTTTATTAAACCAACTGTTTTTAATGCTAAAGCAATTTTTTTAGTATGGTCTTTAATTTGTTGCATTACAAAATGCCCTAAATTAAATGGTGGTAATGTAGCATTTGAATCTCCAGAGTGAACTCCACAAGGCTCAATATGTTCCATAATACCAATAATATAAACATTTTCACCGTCACAAATTGCATCAGCCTCAGCTTCAATAGCACCATCTAAATAATGGTCTAACAACAACTTATTACCAGGAATTTGTTTCGTAAGCTCAATAACGTGCTCTTCTAACTCTTGTTTATTAATTACAATTTTCATCCCTTGACCTCCTAATACGTACGATGGACGTACTAATAATGGGAAGTCTAATTGATCTGCTAAAGCAGAAGCCTCAGCTGCTGTTTCCGCAACTCCAAATCTAGGGAATGGAATATTTAATTCTGTTAACAATTCAGAAAAACGACCTCTGTCTTCTGCTAAATCTAAAGCTTCATAACTAGTTCCTATAATTTTGATACCATATTTAGATAATTTTTCAGCTAATTTTAAAGCCGTCTGACCACCTAATTGCACGATTACACCTTCTGGTTTTTCGTGTAAAATGATATCATAAATATGTTCCCAGTTTACTGGCTCAAAATATAATTTATCTGCTGTATCAAAATCTGTCGAAACAGTTTCTGGATTACAGTTGATCATGATTGTCTCGTAACCACATTCAGCCGCAGCTAAAACACCATGAACACAAGAGTAATCAAACTCGATACCTTGACCAATACGGTTAGGTCCCGAACCCAATACAATTATTTTTTTCTTGTCTGACACTACGCTTTCTGTAGCCGTATAAAGTGTTCCGTCTGCTTTTTGAACTTGTTGTTCAAAGGTTGAATAGAAATAAGGCGTTTGTGCCACAAACTCTGCTGCACAAGTATCTACCAATTTAAACACACGATTAATGTCTAAGTCAATACGTTTTTGATGCACTTCACTTTCTAAACATTTTAGCATGTGCGCAACCTGTCTGTCCGTGAAACCTTTTTGTTTAGCATCTAATAATAAATCTCTCGAAACGGTATTTAAATCGTATTTAGACATTTCTTTTTCTAAAGCATACATTTCTTCGTACTGCTTTAAAAACCACATATCAATAGCTGTAATTTCATGAATACGCTCTAAGGTAATTCCCATCGCTATCGCATCATAAATTACAAATACACGATCCCAAGATGCAAATTTTAATTTTTCGATAATTTGCTCATAGTTTGTGTATCCTTTACCATCAGCGCCTAAACCATTACGTTTAATCTCTAATGATTGTGTTGCTTTTTGTAATGCCTCTTGAAACGAACGTCCAATACCCATTACCTCACCTACTGATTTCATTTGTAAACCTAAAGTACGGTCTGCGCCTTCAAATTTATCAAAGTTCCAACGTGGTATTTTTACAATTACATAATCTAAAGTCGGCTCAAATAATGCAGATGTTGATTTTGTAATTTGATTTTGTAATTCATCTAAAGTATAACCTAAAGCTAACTTAGATGCAATTTTTGCAATCGGATAACCTGTTGCTTTTGATGCTAATGCAGAAGAACGTGATACACGTGGATTAATTTCAATAGCCACGATATCTTCTTTTTCATCTGGAGAAACAGCAAACTGTACGTTACAACCTCCGGCAAAATTACCAATGCTACGCATCATTTTTATTGCCATATCACGCATTCTCTGAAATGTTCTGTCAGAAAGTGTCATTGCAGGCGCAACGGTAATACTATCTCCAGTATGAATTCCCATTGGGTCCATATTTTCAATAGTACAAATAATAACTACGTTATCATTTTTATCACGTAACAATTCTAATTCATACTCTTTCCATCCCAATAAGGCTTTATCAATTAAAACCTCATGAATTGGCGATGCCTCTAAACCACGAGTTAAAAGCGCATCAAAGTCTTCTTTATGGTGAACAAAAGCTGCACCTGTTCCTCCCAAAGTAAACGATGGACGTATTACCAAAGGAAAGCCAAATTCTTGTGCAATTTCTTTACCTTTTAAAAAAGATGTTGCTGTTTTAGCCGGCGCTACAGGAATATCAATACGAGCTAATAATTGCTTAAACTGTTCGCGATCTTCTGTAACGTTAATTGCATTTACATCAACACCAATTAACCGTATACCATAATCCTGCCAAATCCCTTTTTCATCAGCCTCTAAACATAAGTTTAAAGCCGTTTGTCCTCCCATTGTTGGTAACACCGCATCGATTTGTGGATGTGCCTCAAGGATTTCGATAATAGATTTGGTAGTTAAAGGTTTCAAATACACATGATCAGCCATTGATGGGTCTGTCATGATAGTTGCTGGGTTTGAGTTAATTAAAATAACCTCAACCCCTTCTTCACGTAAGGAACGTGCCGACTGTGATCCTGAATAATCAAACTCACAAGCCTGACCGATAACGATTGGTCCTGAACCAATAATTAAAACCGATTTAATTGAATTGTCTTTAGGCATTATAGTTAAATTGCGTTGTAAAAATGCTACAAAATGTTAAAGTTTTATATATAAAAAAAGCGTTACCATAAAAATATGTAACGCTTATATGACTATAATAGTATAATCATTATTTTTTATGTCTTGGTTCGCAAGAAACAGTTAATTTATGTCTTCCTTTAGCTCTTCTTCTAGCTAAAACTTTTCTTCCGTTTGGAGTTGACATTCTATCCATGAAACCATGTTTGTTTCTTCTTTTTCTTTTCGATGGTTGAAACGTTCTCTTACTCATTGCTTTATAATCTTTAAATCTTTTATTTTAAAATTTGGCTATCAGCTTTGAAAATACATCGTTTCAAAACCGAGTGCAAATATACAAAGTTATACATTCTATGCAAAGTCTTTTGTAAAAAAAATATTTTTTTTTCGCTTTTAAACTGATAATGAAGCATTTAAAAACTGTTAAAAAAAATGATTTTATCGTTTTGGTCAAACTCTTTAAAAGATCAATACATTTTTATTACATTTGCAAAAATAAACAAAAAAATCATGTTTCATAGAAATATTAAATTAATTATTGCAGCAGCCTTAATTTTATTAGGTATTTGGCAAATTGTAGATCGCAACATTGGAAACGGTATCTTTTTAATGTTATTAAGTGCATTCCCTATTTTACTATACTTTAGAAACGAATTCATCCTTTTAGCTTTCTTTAAATTACGCAAACAAGATTTTGATGGCGCTAAAAAACTTTTAGACAAAATTAAAAACCCAGAAACGGCACTTGTAAAAAAACAACAAGGATATTATAATTACTTAAACGGAATTATGGTGTCACAAACCAATTTAAACCTTGCCGAAAAATATTTTAAAAAGGCGATCGAACTTGGCTTAAACATGGATCAAGATTTAGCACTAGCAAAATTACAATTAGCTGGTATTTCGATGACTAAACGTCGTAAAATTGAAGCTCAAAAATATTTGTCAGAAGCTAAAAAACTTGATAAACAAGGTATGTTAAAAGACCAAATCAAGATGATTGAAGCTCAAATGAAAAAAATATAATCCACAAATCCTCAAACGGTTCGCTCCTTTGAGGATTTTTTATTTTTAGTGCGTTACCCTCGCTAATTAGTTTTAAGTAAAATACAAAAAGCGGATAGCTCGGGTCGGGCTATCCGCTTAATCTTTTATTCCATTTCATTACATAAAAGGATATCGCTTTTATCCCTAACGCAACAAATATTTGTAGTAATTTCCCCGCAATAGGGATTGTAGCTTTGTTTGAGCTCCTTTTAAACAAAACTACGTGGCGTTTAAAAGAGCGAGTGCGAAAAGCCCGGCTCGCTAATTAAAAAGCGAGAATTGCCCAACTTTTTATAATTTAAACGTACAACCTATGTAAAAATTAGTCATCGCTGCCGGATTGTAAAATCGGTTTCCAAACGCATTTAAATCGTAGCCAGCACTATATTTTGTGTTATAAATATTATTTACTCCTAGATACATATTTAGCTTAAAATCAGAAAATGAAAACTGAGTATTCGCTTTAACATTTCCAACCAAAAAACCTTGTTCTGTTACTAAATTAGCATCATTTAAAAACTGTTTCGAGTTGTAATAATTCGAAAAATCAATCCAAAACAAACGCCCAATCTCTAAACTCACTAACGATTGTAAAGCCCATTTAGAGATTCCTGGAATATAATTTTCCGAAAAATCTTGGGTATTAACCACATAATCCTTGTATTTAAAATCGTAATGTGTAGCCGAAACCAAAAATTTTAATCCATTAAAAACCGAATGATTAAAATGATACTTTTTAGATTCTACCAAAAATTCCACGCCAAATTGTTTCGTTCCGCCAGCATTTATAAAATAATCGTTTGCATTTGCATCTTGTCGACGAACAATTGCATCGTTTAACTTGTAATCAAAAACGGTAGCTTCTAAATTTAAAGAGCCTATTTTTTTACGAAATCCAATTTCTTTATTCCAACCATATTCAGCCATTAAATTTGTCGTGATAAGTTGGTTTGACGATCTCACTTCTTCGGTCGTTGGCGCCGATGTTCCTTTGGCAATTTTGGCACGAACAGAAAAATCCTCCTTTAATTTATAGTTAATCCCAAAGTTTGGTAACCATTGCTTTTTAAAATTTACATTCCCGGTTTCGATAGTTGGAAATTCACTTTCCCAAGTATATTTCATGGTATTTAAACTTAACGAAGCATCTATAAAAAGTTTATTTTTCCAACTAATATGTTGAGAAACATAATAAAACGCCGATGTCGTTTTTATGGCATCAAACTTTTGCGCATCACCTTTAGTTCCAAAATTATTATCGTAATTTTTAATGTCGGTTTTATTTTGTCCCGCTTCTGTTCCAAAACGAGTTTCTAAATTAAAGGCTGAAATTTGCTTTTTATAGCTAGCAAAAAAACGACCTTGAAAATTTTGCTCCTTTCTAAATTCGAAATTAGAAATAAACGGATTTTTAAAATCTGTATAACTCGTTTGAACTAAAGCAAAATTACTCCAATTGTCGCTTAATTTCCAGTTGTGAGATACACCACCTAAAATAGTTTTATTGTAAATTCCCGCATTTTGTTGCACAGCGCTAGGCAAAGTTGGCGTTGCCAAGCGAGCCGATCGTCTGTTATTTTGCATTTGTTGCAAAGTCAATCCGCCTGGTGTTTGATAATGCAAATCGGTATAAAGAAGTTGAAATTTTAATTCGTTTGTTGGGTTATACGTCCAAATATCCTTTAAAAAAAACGAACCTCTATTTACTGCTGCTTGTTCTCGATACGAGTCGGTTTGATAATGCGACTGACCAATTTGTAAAAAATGGTTTCCTAATTGTTTAGCAAAATTTAGATTTTGAGAAAACTGATTGTAACTTCCGCCAGAAAAATCCAAACTTAAATGTTCTGCTTTATTGGTATTTAATAGTAAAGCACCACCTGTTTCGGATCCAATTTCGCTACCTTGCGGACCTTTTAAAACTGTAATATTCGAAATAAAACTTGGCGGTAAAAGGTTTAAATACGAGTTTCCTGTGGCATCGGTTAATATAAAATCGTCCCAATATATTTTTACGTTTTTAACTCCAAATGGAGAACGTAATGTACTACCACGTAGTGAGACGCGGTAACTACCAGGCGATCGTTCTTCTATTTTAGATCCGGGTATTAAATTTACAGCCTCCAAAATCCGTTCAGGATTATTAATTTGTAATATATTACTGTTTATTTTGGCAACTGATGTGGTAGCTTCTATTTGCGGAATCGTTTTTCTGAATGCAGTAATTTCTATCAATTCTAGCTTATTAATAGAATCGTTTTTTTGACTAAAAGCAGTGATATTCACAAATAAAAAGGCCCAAAAAAAACTATTTTTCAATCTCATAGGCTTAAAATAAAAGTGATGATTTATTACTAAACCATCACTTTAAAATTATGTGTTTTATTTATTTTTTAGCGATTTTATACAATTTACCGCTATCACCAACTACATATAAATTACCATCTGTTCCGGTAACCATATCTCTAATTCTGTCGTTCTGATCTTTTAGTAAATGTTCTTCGCCAACCACTTTATTGTCTTTAATTATTAATCGACCTAGTAATTGCGTTTTTAAACCACCAACAAATAAATTACCTTTCCATTCCTCAATATTCCCAGTGTAAAATTCAGATCCACTTGGTGCAATAACCGGATCCCAGTAATAAACAGGTTGCTCTAAACCTTCTTTTTGTGTAATTCCTTGTCCAATTGTCTCTTCCGAATATTCAATTCCGTAAGTAATTGTTGGCCAACCGTAGTTTTTACCAGGTTCAATAAGGTTTAACTCATCACCACCACGCGGTCCGTGCTCAATTTCCCAAAGTTGTCCTTGTTCGTTAAAACTCAAACTTTGTGGACTACGGTGTCCTAACGAATAAATTTCTGGTAATGCGTTTGGAGTATTTGCAAATGGATTTTCTGGCGCCGCTTTTCCATCTTTTGTCAAACGAACAATTTTTCCTAATGGTGTAGATAAATCTTGAGCCAACGGACGAGTTTCGATGCTAGAACGCTCTCCGAAACAAGCAAATAAATAACCGTCTTTATCAAAAATCAAACGATTTCCGTAATGCAAACCACTGTTACTTGCAGGAAAAGTTTTATAAATAATCTGAACATTTTCTACCTTAGTTTCATCGGCTGATAAAGTCCCTTTGGCAATAGCCGTATGGTCGTTCATTTTCTCATCATTTAAAGATTCAGAAAACGACCAATAAATAGTTCGATTCGTTTCAAAATCAGGATCCAAAACCACGTCCAATAAACCACCTTGCGAGGTAACATTTACTTTAGGTAAGCCTGTAACCACCTTAGATTTTCCAGGATTATTCAAATCAATAATATGCATCACCCCTTCATTTTTATCCGTAGTAAGCAATTTATTACCTGGCAAATTAATTACCGCCCAAGCCAATCCTAAATTCTCGGTAATGACACTTACTTCGTAAGGCGTTTTGGTAGTTACAAATTCTGCACGAGTTTGTCCTTCAAAAGCTGGTTTGTAGCTCGTTTCGGCCGGACTTGTTTCTTTGTTCACGGTTTCAGCAGCGGTTTCAGCAGCTTTTTTTTCTCCGCAAGAAGCTAATACCATTGCGGTTAATCCTAAAATATAAACGTTTTTCATAGACTATTTTTTGTTTTATAAAGATAAAAAACTTTTAAAGTAAAAATGTTAATTTTTGTTTACAACTCCTTTGGGCGTTCCTAAATTTTAAACACTCCATATCCATTCGTGTATAAAATTTAGGCGGGCTATTCGCTATATCTTTTCATTTTAAGTTTCACTACATTTCAACTTAAAATAAAAAGGATGCCGCTACTATCCCTAACGCAAAAAGCATCTGAAAAAATCAGATGCTTTTTTTTCTTAATCCAACGGAAACTCAATAACATAGGTTTTACCAGGTGTAACCACCAATTTGGTATCGCGAAGCCATTGGTTTTGCATTTTCATTATCTTATAATTTGATCCATTATTTTTAGCAAACAAGGCCAAATCATCAATATTTTCAGTCACTTCAACTTTTCTAGTTTTAACACCAGGATATTTCTCATTTTCTGGCACTATAAAACCATAATATTTTGGACGCTCTAAAATATCCTTTAACGCTAAAATTCTAAAAACATAACGCGACGTTTCTTCTGTTAGCAACAAATCATAATAATCTGTAACATATTGTTGCTCCAAACTACGACCAACTCCCGCCGATCCGCGGTTATATGCAGCAGCAGCTAAAGTCCAATTTCCAAATTTTTCTTTCGCTTTCAGTAAATACTTACAAGCATTGATGGTTGATAATTCAATATTATAACGTTCATCCACCGTATCACTTATTTCCATACCAAACTCTTTGGCTGTGCCTGGCATAAATTGCCAAACACCACGAGCACCTGCAGACGATGTGGCGTTAATTAAACCACTCTCTATAACAGCTAAATATTTAAAATCATCCGGAATACCATATTCTTTTAAAATGGGCTCTATAATCGGGAAAACACGTTTGGTACGCTTAATGATTAGTTCGGTTGCACTATGTAAATTTCTATTAATTATAATTTCACGATCCAAGCGTTCACGAACATCTTGTAAATGCAAAGGCACTTCTTCTCCGCAAAAATTCATTTTAATAGGTAAAGGAATACTACTAAATTTTAAATCAGGCTGTAGACCACGATCAAAAAATAGCGTATCAGTTGGTGTAGCATAACTTTGTGTTATAACAAAACTACTAATTAGGCTAAGCATTAGCACTCTTTTCATACTTCGTTTGTTTTAAAATAATGGGTAAATTTTGGTTGAACCATTTGTATTTATACACAATCATAGCATGTGTTGCTTTGGGTATAATATAACAATTGGTTTGGTCAATATATTGTATTGGGAAAACTTCGTCGTTTTCACCATGAATTCGAATGGTATTTTCGGGCAAGATTAAATTATGTGCTTCCCAATTAATTACATTTTTAAATGCCCAATCCAAATATTTTTTATCGTTCATAAACATATACATTTTATACATCTCAAAACGTTTTTTTAAATGTCTACCTAACATAAAATGCTTAAGGTATTCAAAATTTGAAAATAATGTGGTTGGGAATATCTTGTATAATTTCCAATTTTTAGCAAAATGCATTCGCGTAGGAAACTCTTTGCTACTACAAACGCTAGAAATAATTATCAATTGTTGTACCGAAATATATTTTGTCATTTCTTGAATAATGATTCCGCCAAAAGAAACACCAACTAAAATTGGATTCTCGTGTTTTACATCAAGTAACATTCGTTTCACGTAACTTTCTAAACTTTCATCGCCATCAGGAAGTTTCCAATCTAAGTAATGTAGCTCGTATTCCGAATCGGACAGCTTAATATGCTCAAATATCTTACTACTAGCGGCTAAACCCGGCATAAAATACACATGACACTTATTCATTTCAGACATATTAACAATATATTAAGTAACAAATCATTATTATTTGTAAAAAAATTAGTAATTTTAACAATATTTCAGAGCTAATAATTTTTAATTATTTTCTCTACTCAAATATAATTAACTAAACTATTAATTTAGGTATGATAGATGTAAAAAATAACGAACTATTAAGACAGTTTGAATTAAAAACGGAAAGTAATAATGTGACCGTTGAGTATTCTTTTCAGGAGAAAAAGTTATTTTTAACTCGATTAAGTTCTAGCGAAAATACAACTCCAGAGATAGTCGAGGAAGTTTTGAAGAAAATTATGGAAGTTGCTGAGGATAATCGTTGGAGAGTGGTTCCTACGAAACCAAATATTTCTCAATTTTTCAAAAAAAATCCGAGTTACAAAGAGTTATTAGCCCCAGGAATTCGCATTTAAGTGAATGAAGAAATTAAAATAAATATCCTAAGCTTTTTACAAAGGATAGATACTTATTATGGTTGTAAAACCGAGGTTACTTCGGGAATTTACACCATAACGGATTCGTTTGCGGCTACAAACACAACCTGGAACTTGTCCGAATTTAATTTGGTTCGATCGGCATTTCGCCGTGAAGGCGAACGAATTATGATGGAAGGCGAAAAGATGTATTACGAGATATCGGCCTCAAACATTATAGATTTTAAGCAACCCTCGAGACATAGTTTTGAAATTATTGAAGCTTACGGTGGGACTACCTTTAGAATTACAAAAATTAAATTTCATTCAAAATATTAAAAAAAACAGCGCAAATAAATATTTGCGCTGTTTTTTTTTGCGTTAGCGATTGCAGCATTGTTTGAGCTCATTGCGAAGTGAAACGCAGCAATAGCGAGTGCGAAAAGCGCGGCGGAAATTTGGCATGAAGTAAGGCAAATTTCCGAAACGCCCAAATAAAAAAATCCCGAAACCTAAGCCTCGGAATTTTTATTTATGCTATTGCATGTACAAAATCAAATCGTACACAGCCGTCATCGTCAATTTTTGTAAGAATCACCTCATGTAACGTATTTACTAATTCGGGATTCCAAGGCGCTTTCACCTTTACATAATTTTCGGTAAAGCCGTGAATGTAACCTTCTTTATTTTCGCTTTCAAAAAGCACAGTGTGAATAGTTGCCAGCTGACTTTCGTAAAAAGCTCTACGTTTTTTAACCGACAAACCACGTAACATTTTACTGCGTTTTGCACGTACATTTGCTGGCACAACACCATCAAAATCAACCGCTTCGGTGTTATCACGTTCCGAATAGGTAAAAACATGTAAGTACGAAATGTCCAACTCATTTAAAAAGTTATACGTTTCTAAAAACAATTCGTCCGTTTCCCCCGGAAAACCAACAATAACATCGACACCAATACAAGCGTGAGGCATGACTTCACGAATTTTAGATACGCGTTCATCGTACAGTTCGCGCAGGTAGCGGCGTTTCATTTTCTTTAAAATAGTGTTTGATCCTGATTGTAACGGAATGTGAAAATGTGGTACAAAAGTGCGAGATTTGGATACAAATTCAATCGTTTCATTTTTCAGCAAATTAGGTTCGATCGATGAAATACGCAAACGTTCGATTCCCTCCACTTCATCTAAATTTTGAACCAACTCTAAAAACGTGTGTTCGTGTTTTTTGTTTCCAAATTCTCCTTTACCATAATCCCCAATGTTTACACCAGTTAACACGATTTCTTTTATGTTTTGTTGCGAAATTTCTTTCGCATTTTTAAGCACATTTTGCATCGTATCCGAACGTGAAATACCGCGTGCTAAAGGAATTGTACAGTATGTACACTTGTAATCACAACCGTCCTGAACCTTTAAAAAGGCACGTGTTCTGTCACCAATAGAGTAACTTCCTACGTAAAAGTCAGCTTCCTCGATTTCGCACGAATGTACCTCGCCCATGTCGTTTTTAGACAAGTCGTTAATATAGTCTGTGATTTTAAATTTTTCGGTAGCACCTAAAACCAAATCCACACCATCAACAGCAACCAATTCCTCAGGTTTTAACTGTGCGTAACAACCTACAGCGGCCACAAACGCTTTATCGTTATTTTTAAGAGCTTTTCTAACAATTTGTTTAAACTGTTTATCTGCATTTTCTGTAACCGAACACGTGTTAATTACATAAATATCAGCAACTTCTTCAAAATCGACACGATCAAAACCTTCGTCCTGAAAGTTACGAGCAATGGTCGATGTTTCCGAGAAATTTAATTTACAACCTAAAGTGTAAAAAGCAACTTTTTTTCTATTTTCCATAATAAAAATCGTTGGGGCGTGCCCCGCTTTTAGTGGCGGGTCGGGCTATACGTTTTATCTTTTTATTTAAACATTTTTTCAAAGTTTAAATAAAAAGGATATCACTACTATCCCTCACGCATCCGCGCCATAAAGTTTTTCCAAGTCTGCAAAGTTACAACCAAAAAGTGATATTTAAAACCTAAAATTTCGAGAAAATATACTTTAGTGAATTGTGATTGATATTTAATTTTAGCGCAAAAAAAAACCAACTTAAATAAGTTGGTTTTAATATATATTCTTGAAAATTATTTTTTCTTTAAGAATTCGTCTACTAATTCAGGAGACATTACAGCTTCTACGAAAGTATAAGCACCAGTTTTAGGTGATTTCACCATTTTGATAGCTTTAGTTAATCTTTTAGAAGATGTTTGTAAAGTTGCTACGGTTTTCTTTGCCATGACTTACAATTATTTAATTTCTTTATGAACAGTTACTCTTTTTAAGATAGGGTTGAATTTTTTGATTTCTAATCTATCTGGAGTATTCTTTTTATTTTTAGTAGTAATGTATCTTGAAGTTCCAGCAACACCTGATGCTTTGTGTTCAGTACATTCTAAAATCACTTGGATTCTATTACCTTTACTTTTCTTTGCCATTGTAATGTATTTTTATAGGTTTCAGAAATTATTTAACAATTCCGTTCGCTTTAGCATCTTTTAATACAGCAGCGATACCTTTTTTATTAATATTTTTGATAGCAGCAGCAGAAACTTTTAAAGTTACCCATCTATCTTCTTCAGCAATATAAAAACGTTTCTTGAATAAGTTAACGCTGAACTTTCTTTTTGTTTTGTTCATAGCGTGAGAAACGTTGTTTCCAACCATTGCTCTCTTACCTGTTATTTCACAAACTCTTGACATTATTATTATCTTTAAATACGTTATTCAAAATCAGGGTGCAAAGAAAGGAAAAAGAATTATATATAACAAATTTTAATTAATATTTTTCAATTAATTCTGCATATAACAATTCTAAAGCCTTATTAACAGCTGATTTTACTACTTTTTCTCGTGGTTCTCCAAACATGTATTTTTTACTATATGTCCCTGTTGGTGTTGCAATTCCGATGTAGACAGTTCCTACCTCTGCATCCGAATCCCCTTTTGTGGGTCCTGCGTTACCTGTGCTAGCAATAGCATAATCTGTTTGAAATTTGTTTTTTGCCTGTGTTGCCATTTGCATGGCGACTTGAGCGGATACTACTGACTCTTGAGAAATTGTATCCTGAGAAACACCCAACATGCTTACTTTTGTATCGGTAGCATAAGTTACTATGCTGCCTCTAAAAACTTGTGAAATTCCTGGAATTTCTGTAAAACATGTTGCCAATTTACCTCCCGTACAACTTTCAGCTAATGCAATAGTTTGTTTTTTGGATTTGAGTAAGGAATAAATTTGATGCGGTAGTGGAAGCTGCTCATCATAACTTATTATACAATCTCCAATTATCAAGGCTAGCATACTTACTTGATTAGAGATTGCTCGCTCAATCGTTTGTTTATCTTTACCCGAGCTTGATAATCGTAATTTTACCACTCCTGGGCTAGGTAAATAGGCTAACTTAATAGTGTTTGGTAAAGCATTTTCCCAATCTGCTATTCGTTCGGCCAACAAACTTTCTCCTACACCTTGGGTAAGTATAGTTTGATGTACATTGTAAAACGCATCAAAATGTGTAAGTACCCACGGCTTGAGTTCATTCTCGATAATATGCTTCATCTCAAATGGAACGCCCGGCAAAGATATAAAAAAAGTTTTATTATTTTTCAAAATAATTCCTGGTGCAGTACCAACTTTATTAAAAAGCACCTCTGCTTGACTTGGAACCAAGGCTTGTTGCTTGTTGATTTCTGAAACAGGTCGCCTGTAAAACTCTTCTAATAAAACAGTTACATGTTTTAACACCTGCTCATTTTCGATTAAGGTATCATTAAAAAAATTACATAAAGTTTTTTTTGTTACATCGTCTTTTGTTGGTCCTAAGCCACCAGTCATGATAACTAAATCCATTTGACCGTTATATCGGCTCAACATATGAGTTATAGCTTCTTGTTCATCAGCAATAGAGATTGTTTCAACTACTTTAAAACCAAGTTGATCCAGTTGTTTTGCAATAAAGGCACTATTTGTATCTACTATTTGGCCTATTAAAATTTCATCTCCTATGGTTACAATGCTAGCTTTCATAAATTAAAAAAACAGTTTCATAATCAAATATAAAACTGTTTTATACATTTTTTATAGTTTAAAGTCTTTTTTCATTTCTTTAGCTGCTTCGTCAACACAATGCTTTAACTCTTTATAAACCTCTTTAATAGCTTTACGTTGTCCTTGTTCTTTAGTCCAAAGCATAATTTTCTGATTACTTTCGTATGCGGTAAACATTCCCAACAAATCTAATGTGGGCTTAATTTTATGCGCTACTTGATATGCTTTTTCGTAGTCTTTTTCTTCAATTCCTTCTTTCATTATTTTCACCTCTGCAGGTACTTCTTCCAAATAAAGAGAAATTATAGTTAAGGCGAAATCTGTATCGTTATCAGATAATTCGTAAACTTTTGATAGGTTATAGTTAATTGGCATTATTTTATAGCGAGTCTAAATTGTTTATCATTTTCTATAAATCCTTCTAAAACATCACCTGGTTTTACGGGACCAACTCCAGCAGGAGTTCCTGTAAAAATTAAATCCCCGGTTTTTAATGTAAAAAACTGAGAAACATAGGTGATAATTTCATCAAAATTCCAAATCATATGAGCTGTATTACCATTTTGTACAATTTGCCCATTTTTATGCAATTCAAAATTTAGATTTTGTAACGCATCATGATTTGAAATAGAAGTAAAAGGTCCTAAAACAGCTGATCCATCAAAGCCTTTTGCTATTTCCCAAGGCAAGCCTTTAGCTTTAAGTTGAGACTGAAGATCACGCGCTGTAAAATCAATTCCTAAGCCTACTTCGTTATAATAATTACGTGCAAATTTTTTATCAATAAACTTACCTACTTTACACACTTTAATAACAATTTCTGCTTCGTAATGTACATCATCAGAAAAGTCAGGTACAAAGAATGGAAATTGCTTAGGCAGAATAGCCGTGTCTGGTTTTAAAAAAACAACAGGAGCGTCTGGACGTTGGTTATTTAACTCCTCAATATGATCTACGTAATTACGTCCAATACAAATAATTTTCATGTATTTAAAACTTAGTGCTTAGTTTTCTTAATTTAATTCCTGTTAAAACTTTTTTAGTGTACAACGGAAAGTCAGCGTTTTGAATCCATCCAAAATAACCTGGTTCAGTCTCTAAAACGTGATCTACTAATTGACCTTTATGTTTACCAAACGTGAAAATTTCGTTTCCATTGTCATCTAATGCAATAAAACCTGCAAAATCTACAGATTTTTTTCGCGTAGTATATTCACTTATTCCTTTAATATCTCTTGGCAAGTCTTCGTAACGCGCCATTTGTGCCATAAAAATTTCATAAGTTGCCTCTGTATCAGCTGCGGCTGAATGGGCATTTTCTAACGATTTTTGACAATAAAATTTATAGGCAGCCGATAGCGTTCTTTCTTCTTTTTTATGAAAAATAGTTTGCACATCAACTGTTACGCAATTTTTCATATCAAAATCTACCTCAGCACGTAACAATTCTTCAACCAATAATGGAATGTCAAATCGATCCGAATTAAAACCTGCCAAATCTGCATCTTTAATCATATTATACACTTGTGGTGCAAGTTGTTTAAATGTAGGTTCATTGGCTACTTTTTCATCCGTAATTCCATGTATTTCTGACGCATGAGCAGGAATTGGACGTTCTGGGTTAACTAACCAAGTTTTACTTTCTTTATTTCCGTTTGGAAAAACTTTTAATATCGATATTTCAACAATTCTATCTTTAGCAACTTCAATACCTGTTGTTTCTAGATCAAAAAAACAGATTGGTTTATTTAATTTTATTTCCATCATTAACTTATGTAATTTACAAATATAACTATTAAGCAACAAGATTACTTGCGCTTGTTACAAGTTTTTCTACAGAAAAACAATTATACAATTTAATTTAAATATTTTGAAAAAAATCCAAAATTTTAAACAAAAAAGCCTTTCCAGATATGGAAAGGCTTTGTGCGATTATATTCGAAACAAATATTATTTGTTGAATTTAGCGTATTTAGTTTTGAATTTATCGATACGACCTGCTGTATCAATAAGTTTAGATTTACCTGTATAGAATGGGTGAGATGTACGAGAAATCTCCATTTTGAATACTGGGTACTCTACTCCATCAACTTCAATTGTTTCTTTTGTCTCAACTGTTGATTTTGTGATGAATACGTCGTCATTTGACATATCTTTAAACGCTACTAATCTGTAATTTTCTGGGTGAATACCTTTTTGCATGATAAATCGATTTTTAAAATTATGGCTAAAAAACTACTTTGCGGCTTTTGTTTTTGGCAAAAGGTATAAGCACTTTTTTAACTTTTGTTATTTTATTTGTTTTATTTCAGGATGCAAATTTACAATTTAAAATGATATTTCAAACAAATATGGTTATTTTTTTACAACAACAAACCACTTGTTTTTAGTATATTTGTAAGCTTATAATTATAAAAATTAAAATGGATCAAAAAAATATAGACGAAGCTATTAGATACAGCAATCAAGTAAACAAAATAGTTAGAAAAAATGCTACTTTTTATGGATTGATTATGGGAGGCGTTTCTGTGGCAATTACTTTCATCATTTACTTTGTAGATTATCACTTGTTTTTAAATCCATCAATCGGAATTGTACAATTGGTATCGTACCTTATTTTGGGTGTTTTGGTAGTATATACTACACGTAAAAAATTAGGAAATGCTATTATTTTTAAAGATGCTTTTACAAGCTATTTTTTAGCTGGCTTTATAGCGAGCGTAATTAGTGTTATTGCCTCAATATTGTTGTTCAATTTAATCGCTCCAGAAATTCAAGGACCTTTAAAAGAAGCTTCTTTAGAATATAGTTTAAAAATGATGGATAGTTTAAACTTACCTGATACGGAACGAAACGCTTTAATTGAACAAGCCAAAAACGCGAATCCATACACGGTTACAGAATTCCTAAAAAGTTTAGGTACAACTTTAATTGGTCACGCGATGTTTGGAGCATTATTAGCCTTGATTTTTAGAAATCGTCAAACGATTTAAGATATACAAAATGGATTTATCTATTGTTATTCCGCTATTAAACGAGTCGGAATCTTTACCGGAACTACACCGTTGGATTAAAGAAGTAATGCACAAACATAACTTTAGTTATGAGGTTATTTTTGTAGATGATGGTAGTACAGACGATTCGTGGAAATGTATCGAAAAACTATCTGCCATAGACCAAAACGTTAAAGGAATAAAATTTTTACGTAACTACGGAAAATCACAAGCTTTACACGCCGGATTCGAGAAAGCACAAGGCGATGTAATTATTACTATGGATGCCGATTTACAAGACAGTCCAGAGGAAATTCCAGATTTATATAAAATGATCATGACCGATGGTTACGACTTAGTTTCGGGTTGGAAGAAAAAACGTTACGATAATGTAGTAATGAAAAACTTACCTTCTAAACTATTTAACTGGGCGGCACGTAAAACATCTGGCGTTTACCTTCACGACTTTAATTGTGGATTAAAATCATACAACAAAAAAGTAGTGAAAAACATTGAAGTTTATGGCGAAATGCATCGCTACATTCCTGTTTTAGCTAAAAATGCAGGTTTTGCAAATATTGGCGAAAAGGTAGTAAAACATCAAGCACGTAAATTTGGATCCTCAAAATTTGGAATGGAACGTTTTATATACGGTTTTTTAGATTTAATTACCATTTGGTTTATGTCTAAATTTGGGAAACGTCCTATGCACTTTTTTGGAGCATTAGGTGCATTAATGTTTGGAATTGGTTTATTAAGTGCCACCTATATTGGTGTTTTAAAATTATACAAACTATCAGTTGGAGAGCCAACTATTTTAGTTACTGATAATCCGTGGTTTTACATTGCGTTAACTACCATGATTATTGGTACCCAATTATTTTTAGCAGGATTTTTAGGAGAAATTATTTTACGTACTAAAAACAACGAAGTACGCTACAAAATCTCGCAATTTTTACACTTATAATATTTTTATAATGAATATTGAAAAAGAAATT
This sequence comes from uncultured Flavobacterium sp., assembly GCA_947631175.1. Taxonomy (GTDB): domain Bacteria; phylum Bacteroidota; class Bacteroidia; order Flavobacteriales; family Flavobacteriaceae; genus Flavobacterium. Next base: position 13,274 of record CANRKI010000016.1, on the reverse strand, counting down.
TTAGATCAGGTTAACCAATGGTTAACTCCTACTTTCGATACAAATACGCAAGAAAAGGTTAAGGAAATGATGACCTCATCGCCTGCCGAATTAAAAGATGCGTTTTACAAAAACCTAGAATTTGGAACCGGTGGTATGCGTGGTGTTATGGGTGTTGGTACCAATCGTATCAACAAATATACATTAGGTAAAAACACACAAGGTTTATCACAATACCTAAAACAATCGTTTGCTGGTGAACAAATAAAAGTAGCTATTGCTTATGATTGTCGCCACAATAGCGATACGCTTGCAAAAGTGGTTGCAGATGTTTTTACAGCAAATGGAATTCAAGTTTATTTATTTGAAGAGCTTCGTCCTACGCCAGAATTATCTTACGCCCTTAAATACTTAAACTGCCACGCTGGTATTGTTTTAACAGCGTCTCATAATCCGCCAGAATATAACGGATACAAAGTATATTGGCAAGATGGTGGACAGTTAGTACCACCGCAAGACAAAGAAATTATTACTGTTATCGACAATTTACAATACAGCGATATCAACTTTAGCGCTAACGAAAGTTTAATTACTTACATTGGTGCCGAAATTGATGAAGCATTTGCAAATTCTGCTATCGAAAATGCAAGTTTTAATACACCACAAAGTGCAAAAGACAATTTAAAAATTGTTTTCACCTCATTACACGGAACTTCAATTAAAGCAATTCCAAATGTATTAGCAAAAGCTGGATATACCGATGTTAATATTGTGGCAGAACAAGCCGAACCAAATGGCGATTTCCCAACAGTAAAATCTCCAAATCCAGAAGAGCCAGAAGCATTAACTATGGCTTTAAACTTGGCAGAAAAAACAGGTGCCGATATTGTAGTTGGTACAGATCCAGATTCGGATCGTTTAGGTGTAGCAGTTCGTGATAACAATGGTAAAATGGTTCTTTTAAACGGAAACCAAACCATGGTAGTTATGACTGCGTTTTTATTAGAACAATGGAAACGTGCCGGAAAACTAGAGGGTAAAAAACAATTTATTGGTTCTACCATTGTATCCACTCCAATGATGCTTGCTTTAGCAGAAGCTTACGGTGTAGATATTAAAGTAGGTTTAACTGGTTTTAAATGGATTGCAAAATTCATTAAAGATTTTCCAGAACAAAAATTTATTGGCGGCGGTGAAGAAAGTTTTGGGTTTATGGTTGGTGATGCTGTACGCGATAAAGATGCTGTTGCTTCTACCTTATTAGTTTGCGAAATTGCTGCTATTGCAAAAGCTGCCGGAAGCTCGATTTATCAAGAGCTACAAAACCTTTACGTAGATCACGGATATTATAAAGAACATTTAATTTCTATCACTAAAAAAGGAATTGAAGGTGCAAACGAAATTAAAGCGATAATGACTAAACTTCGTGAAAATCCGTTTACCGAATTAAATAACGAAACAGTTGTTTTTATTGAAGATTATCAAAACTCAACTGCAAAAAATATGTTAACCGGTGAAATGGAAGAGTTAAACATTCCAAAATCCAACGTATTAATTTATTACTTAGCAGATGGATCTAAAATTTGCGCACGACCAAGTGGAACAGAACCTAAAATTAAGTTTTACATGAGCGTAAATATGCCAATAGAATCTGTACAAGAAATTAATGATGCAGATGCCTATTTAGCAGACAAATTAAATAATATTATTACAGACTTAGGATTAAACTAATGGATGAAAATTTAAAAAAAATAATACCATACGCCAAAAAGTACAAATATAATGTAACAGGAAACGTAGCTTTTAATGTTCTTTACGCCTTATTTGGAACCTTAGGAATGGTATTTATTATGCCCGTGCTTTCCGTTTTATTTGATGAAAATAAAAAAGGAATTGCTGAATTTCCAGAATACACAGGCTTTTTTAACGCACTAAAAAATTGGCAAAATTACATTACATATTACGTAAATGAATTTTCTACCGATTATGGCGTACAATATGGTTTAATGTTTACAGTAGGAATTGTATTAATTACTTTTTTACTAAAAAACTTAACCAATTATTTAGCGCTACAACATTTAACCAAATTAAAAAATGGTGTTCTACGCGATTTACGTGAGCAAATGTTTAACAAAATAGTTTCCTTACCAGTTTCGTATTATTCAGAAAAACGAAAAGGAGATGTTATGGCACGTATGCTTGGTGACGTAAACGAGGTTCAAAATTCATTTTTTATGATTTTAGAGCTTATCGTTAAAGAACCATTAACTATTGTTTTCTCTTTAATTGCCATGATTTCGATAAGTTGGAAACTAACCATTTTTGTGTTTATTTTCATTCCAATTTCTGGATTTATCATTTCTAAAATCGGAAAAACTTTAAAATCTAAATCAAGTAAAGCACAGCAAGAAAACGGTTATTTAATTTCTATTACCGAAGAAACTTTAACCGGTTTAAAAGTTGTAAAAGGTTACAATGCCGAAAATTATTTTGCAAAAACCTTTAACGATTCTATAAACCGATTATATGAACTTACCAATGCAATTGCTAAGAAAAACAATTTAGCATCGCCAATGAGTGAGTTTATGGGAATTTTAGTAATTGGTGTTTTATTAATTTACGGTGGAAATTTAGTTTTAGTAGATGGATCTTTAAAGGGATCAGATTTTATTGCATATATTGGATTAGCGTATAACATTTTAACTCCGGCAAAAGCAATTTCTAAAGCCTCTTACCAAGTTAAAAATGGATTAGCTGCTGCCGAACGTGTTTTTGAAGTTTTAGAAGTCGAAAATCCAATTGAAGACGATGCAAATGCCAAAGTACTTTCTGGTTTCGAAAAAGGAATTGAAGTTAAAAACGTAACCTTTGCATACAACGACGATGCGGTTTTAAAAAACTTTACCATTTCTATTCCTAAAGGTAAAACTGTTGCTTTGGTTGGGCAATCTGGTTCAGGAAAAAGTACAATTGCTAATTTACTTACCCGTTTTTACGATGTAAATCAAGGAGTAATTACCATTGATGGTCATAATATTAAAAACGTAACCATGAAATCACTTCGTGATCAAATGGGATTAGTAACGCAAGATTCGATTATGTTTAACGGATCGATTGCAGATAACGTAAAAATCGGTAAACTTGATGCAACAGAAGAAGAAGTGATTAATGCATTAAAAATTGCAAATGCCTTTGATTTTGTATCCGATTTACCAGAAGGTATAAATACCAATATTGGAGATGCAGGAAATAAACTTTCGGGCGGTCAAAAACAACGTATCTCTATTGCAAGAGCCGTTCTAAAAAACCCACCAATCATGATTTTAGACGAAGCTACATCGGCTTTAGATACAGAAAGTGAACGTTTGGTACAAGACGCGTTAGAGAATATGATGAAAAACAGAACCTCTATTGTTATTGCGCACCGCTTATCAACCATACAAAAAGCGGATACTATTATTGTAATGCAAAAAGGAACAATCGTAGAACAAGGCAACCACGAACAACTTATAGCTAAAAACGGAACTTATGCTAAACTAGTTTCGTTACAGTCTTTAGAAGCATAAAAATATTCATAAAAATCACTCAATAAAAATTGAGTGATTTTTTTTATTCAAATAATTATTGTTTTTCAATAATTACTATATCTTTATCGATATTAAATTATTAAAAAACAATCTTTATGAGAACCATTACCTTTTTAAACATCGTTCTTCGTATTCTTTTTGGCTTTGCTACGATAACAATTAGCATATTAGCAATTATCGTAATATTATCAATTTTTAATATTGATTTAGGTATAGGAAATCCACTAATAAAAAATTTAAACATAGATTCACCATTAGATATGTTACAAGAATCTATATCTATACTATTAGCTTTTACTTGCTTCATAAGTTATATATATGCTATTTATAAACTTAGAAAATGTTTAGATTTATTTATGGAGTATAAATTCTTCCATAAAAATGTAGTAAGAAATTTCAATATCATTGGCTATATCTTTTTAATAGGATTTATAGTAAACTGTATATTAAATTATACCGATTTAATATTGCAATTATCAAATCAAGAAAGCATACCCTTATCTATAGAATTCAACGATGTCTTTTTGGCTCCCTTAAATGGACTAATCATTGGTTTACTTTTTCTTACACTTAGCAAAGTATTTGAAATAGCTAAAAAACAAAAAGAAGAAAATATAGAACTAAAACAAGAAAACGAATTAACCATTTAAACTATGAAAGCAATAAACACTTTAAGCTATATTCTTTATCTTATTCTATTTCCATTTCTATTGGCTGTTCCAATTATATTTTGGATTGGGGCAAAACTTATACTAAATATAAATGATGAAATTTCATCCTATAAACTTTTTGGAAAAGAAGTTATAACTTCTGAAAATCCAATTCCTTTAATAGCAACTTTAATCATCTACTTACTTGTGTCGATAGCAAATGCGTACGGTTTAATTCTTTTGTATAAAATTGTTGAAAAATTTAAAAAGATGATATTTTTCCATTCAGATATTATTAGCTACTTAAAACAAATGGGGTATATATTTTCTTTAGGATTTTTAATGATTTATTTTTTAAAACCAGTAATAGAAATCGAGGATTTTATATTCATCAATACAAGAACAAATGAAGAAATAAATGTGTTCATAGAAACTCCTTTGAATGGTTTAGTCATAGGACTTTTCTTTCTGGTATTAAGTCAGGTTTTTAAAGAAGCACTGAAACAAAAACAAGAAAACATCGAATTAAAACAAGAAAACGAATTAACAATTTAACAATGGCCATAATCGTAAACCTTGATGTAATGTTGGCAAAACGAAAAATGCAATCGCAGGAATTGGCCGATAAAATTGGAATTACCACTGCCAACCTTTCCATTTTAAAAACCGGAAAAGCTAAAGCCATTCGTTTTTCAACTTTAGAAGCTATCTGTAAAGAACTAAATTGCCAACCTAGCGATATTTTAGAATATAAACCCGAATAAAATAAAAGACCTCAAAATTTTTAAATTTTGAGGTCTTTTTTTATTTTCTATCTAAATACAGTTTTAAAAATTCTAAAGGTTTATTCGTTGTAATCATATCAAATTTTTCATCTAATAAAAAAATAATATCCTCAGGGTAATTAACCGTCCAAGAATTTAATAATAAATTTCGTGCTTTACATTCAGAAATATAATTCGGAAACTTTTTAAAAGTTGTAATATGATAATCAATTCCGTCTAAATTAGCTTGTACAATTTGGTCTGGTGTTTTATCACCATTCAAATAAGATACTTTATAAGCAGGTAATTGTTTTTTTAAATATTGAGCCCCTTCCCAACTAAACATAATAAATTCTAACCGATCAGAATACGCATTTGATTTTACCAAAGTAACGACCTTATCAACAATTTGCAATGTACGAGCGTCAGATAATACAGATGATTTTATCTCAAAGACCAACTTTGTTTGCTTTTGTTTTAAACCAATTTCTAAAAATTGTGCAACTGTTGGTAAAGTTTCATTATTAGGTAATACGTGTTTTTGTAAATCTGTATATAATGTTTTTTCAATAGGTAAACCAAAATAATCCGAATCATGATGTACCACCAAAACGTCATCCAATGTCATGTGTACATCAAACTCAGTGGCACCAACTCCTATTTCAATAGCCTTTTTTAATGAAGCAACGCTATTCTCGGGTAAATCAAATTCTAACCAAGCGCCACGATGTGCTACAATAGGATTTTTTAAATGCGTTAACTGCATATTAATATGTATTGTTTTTGCAAAAGTACGTTAATTTTCAACATTTATAAAGCAATTAAAAATTGAAACCCTAATTATTTCACATTTTAACAAAAGATAAAAGCTAAGTTTTTACCTTGTTCAAATATAATATCGTAAATTAGAACTGATAAATCTTTAAAATATTACACATTATGAATCAAGATAAAAATAAAGCCGAAGAGAAAAAAACAACTGCTCCAGATACTAAAATAACTTTAACTCACGATTTTTTAAATGAAAATAAAGAAGTTGTGGAGGATATAAAAGACGACGACGAAGCAACTGAAATTGAAGCGCCAGATAGAAAGAAGAAGGAAAAAGAGAAAAAGAAAGAAAAAAAGTCGGACAAATCAGAAAAATCGGAGAAAGATAAAAAGGATAAGAAAGACAAAAAATCGGATAAGGATAAAAAAGAAAAGAAAAACAAAAAAGATAAAAAATCTAAAAAAGAGAAATCAGCAAAAGGCTTAAACAAAAAAGCGAAGAAAAAACTGAAAAAGAAAATAGCTAAATTAATCGATAAGATGTAATTAAAAAACAAACAAGGAAGCACTTTAGTACTTCCTTGTTTTATCTTATAGTAAAAAATTATTGTTGTAAAATATTTTTAGTTGCCTTTGCTCCTAATTCTTTCAGTTTTTCAACGCGTTTAACTAAATTCCCATTTCCTTCGTACAACTTATTTACAGCCAAATTATAATCTTTATCTAAACCTTTAATCTTAGATCCAATATTATTTAAATCTGTAATTAACCCCGCAAATTTATCATAAAGCGCTCCTGCTTCTTTGGCAATTGTCATGGCATTTTCGTGCTGCTTTTGGTTGGTCCACATACTATCAATAGTTCGTAAAGTCGCCAATAAAGTAGTAGGTGTAACAATTATTATATTTTTTTCGAAAGCTTTTATATACAAATTGTGTTGTTCTTGCAAAGCAACAGCAAAAGCACTTTCAATAGGAATAAAAAGTAACACAAAATCTGGCGATTTATCTTGTAGTAAATCGTGATAACGCTTAGCGCTTAATCCATCAACGTGTTGATTCACCGATAAAATATGTTGCTTTAAAAACTCTTGTCTACTAGTTTCATCACTTTCGTTAACGTAACGTTCGTATGCTGTAAGCGAAACCTTAGAATCCACAATCATACATTTTCCGTCGGGTAAATTAATTACCACATCGGGATAAACTTTTTTATCATTTTCGTTTACAAAATGTGCTTGCGTTTGGTATTCTCTACCTTTTTCTAATCCCGATTTTTCCAGAACCTTTTCTAAAATAAGTTCTCCCCAATTTCCTTGTGTTTTGGCTTCTGATTTTAACGCACGAGTTAAATTTAAGGTTTCTTCGTTCATTTTTAAACTAACCTTTTGCAAGTTCTCAATTTGCGATTTTAGCTGTCCGTGATAATCAATATTTACACGTTGTGTTTCGTGTACTTTATTTTCGAAATGCTGAATTTTTTCTTGTAACGGATTTAAAATAGCTTGAATTTTCTGCGTATTTATTTCCGTAAATTTCGTCGATTTTTCTTCTAAAATTTTTTGAGCCAAAATTTCGAACTCCGACTTAAGTTTTTGCTGTACTTCTACAATTTCTTTTTCTTTATTTTGTAACCGCTCAAAAAGTAAATCAAACTCGGTTTCCTTTTTATTTAAAGCAACATCTAATTCATGCTTTTCTTGATTTGTTTGTTGCAACAAAGCTTCTAGTTTAAAAAATTGATGTTGTTTTTCTTGCAGATTAGTTTCGAAAAATAGTTTTTGTTGTGTCGTTACATTTTTAATCGCATCAATTTCGTTTTTTAAAGCTAATATTTCGGCGTTACTAAGTTTTTGCTGCGTATTTTTGCCAAAAAAATAGCCAAAAACCAAAGCTACAAAAGCAATACTAATAATTATAAGGGTGTTCATATACTTTGTAATTAAAGATATTGTTCAAATATAAAATCAATAAAAGACAAAACACGTCAATAATAAAAAAATATGCACCAACATTTTAAAATTTATAAACCTAACAATTATTTAAGTCAGTTTATTTACGAAAAAAAGCGTCACAAAAAACTACTTGGCGAATTACATGACTTTCCAAAAGGAACTATGGCTATTGGTCGTTTAGATGAAGATAGTGAAGGGCTTTTATTTTTAACTACGGAAGGAATGATGAGTGAAATTGTTCGAGATAAAAAAGTAGAAAAAGAATATTTTGCTCAGGTTGACGGTCTTGTTACCCAACAAGCTATTGATGCTTTACAAATTGGTGTTGAAATTGGTGTGAAAGGAACAAAATATATAACTAAACCTTGTAAAGCCGATTTTTTACCCGTTTTACCCGATTGTATTGGTGCGGGACATAAAATTAGAGACGAACGTCACGGCCCAACTAGTTGGTTACGCATTACGCTTACCGAAGGTAAGTTTAGACAAGTTCGAAAAATGACAGCTAAAGTTGGTTTTCCAACATTGCGTTTGGTACGTTATCGTATTGGTAATGAAACTTTAGACGGAATGGAAAGTGGAAAAGTTATAGAAGTTTCGGGATTTAATTTATAATGTTTTGAAATTTTGCGTTAGGGATAGTAGCGATATCCTTTTAATTAGATGACGAAGCGAAAGCGAAGGCACTCAATTAAAAGATAAAGCGAATAGCCCGACCCGAGCTATTCGCTATTTTATGTTTTAAAAGTTACCTTTTAAGCGAGGGAAACGCCCAATTAAGTAACAATAAATTTCCCTTTTTCGGGATCAAAATAAATGTCTTGATGCTTAAATAAAGTTTCGAAAACACCTTGTTCTATTAACTTTTTTGGTGCGTTTTGGTGTATATTTTCTTTTGTAAAAACGATAATTTCATCGCTTAGTTGTAGTGACAAATCCATATCGTGTGTGGACATTAAGATGCATTTGTTGGTTTGCAGCGCAAGTTTTTTTAGCAATTTATAAACCGATACTTTGTGTACTAAATCCAAATGTGTGGTGGGTTCGTCTAAAATTATAAGTGGTGTATCTTGTGCTAATGCGCGTGCTATTAAAACTTTTTGCAATTGGCCGTCGCTTATCTCAAAATGCTTGCGATGTTTTAAATGTTCGATCTCGGTTAATTGCAACGCTTGATTTATTTTTTCTTTATCTAAATCCGATAAATTTCCTAACCAATTGGTGTAAGGCTGTCTGCCCAAAGCAACAAGTTCAAAGACAGTTAGATTGGATGGCGGCAATTTATCGGTTAAAACCACACTTAACTGTTGCGCTAATTGAGCGTTTGTATAGTTCTGAATGTTAGAATCATTAAGAATAACCTCACCTTTTAAAGGTTTTATAATTCCGGTTATAGAGCGCAAAAGCGTGGACTTTCCTACTCCATTTGTTCCAATTAATGTTATAAAATTTCCAGCGTGTAATTGTATGGAGATGTTTTGAGCTACAATTTTTTGCTTGGTTTTATTTTGATAGCCTATGCTAATTTGTTGTGTTTGTAAAACTGTATTTTTCATAAGCTACGAAATCATATTGTTTTTACGAATTAAAAGCCAAATTACAATAGGCGCTCCTAAAATCGAAGTAATTGCGTTTATGGGTAACATAAAATCGAAGCCTGGCATTTGTGAAACGGTGTCGCAAATTAGCATAATCGCCGGTCCTAAAATGATACAAGCAATAAATAAAATGAGGTGATTTGATGTTTGAAAAATTAGTTTAGATATGTGCGAAACTGCTAGCCCAACAAAGGCAATTGGTCCAACAAAAGCAGTTACAGATCCAGTTAAAATACAAGTTGCTGTGATGATTAATATACGAACAACTTTAAAATTTACCCCTAAACTATGTGCGTAATTTTCGCCCAATAAAAGTGCGTTTAATGGTTTTATACATTTTAAAGCAATTAAGGTTCCTAGAGCTACACAAATACATAGAATTTGAATGCTGTTCCAGTTTAAATTTCCTAGATTTCCGAGCGACCAAAAGGTGAATTTTTTAATTTGTTCGGCAGTGCTAAAAAAGGTTAAAACGCTAACAAATGCAGCGGTAAAACTACCAAACATTAAGCCTACTACTAATATAGCCATGGTTTGTTTTAGTTGATTTGCCACGGCTAAAACTAAAAATAATACTAGTAAACTACCTAAACTAGATGCAATTACAATTCCGTAAGGTTGTAATAGTATTTTTTGGATGAAAGTTGGTAAAAATGCGGATGCTAAAATTACGATTGAGACACCTAAACTTGCTCCAGAACTAATTCCTAAAACGTAGGGTTCTGCTAACGGATTTCGGAATAATGTTTGCATTAACAAACCACTTAGTGATAATGCAATTCCGACACATATACAAACTATTGCTTTAGGTAAACGATAATTTTGAATGATATATTCCCATGAACTTTTACTAGATCCGCCTCCAAAAAAGCTTTTTAAAATTTCGGAAAAAGGAATAGAGATAGATCCTAAACTAATATTTATTAGCAAGAATAAAAACAGTGCTCCCAAAAAGGTTGCGAAAAGGATTAGATGTTTTTTGGAAATAGTCAATTTATTTTAGTTTTTCGTAAAAATACAAATTGTAATTTGGTAAAAGTTCTGGATGTAAAATTTTAATCAAATCCTTTAAAACCAAATCGGGTCTGTTAGGTGCTACTTCATAATAAATAACACCACCAGTTTCGCCTTTTTTCATTGCAAACGAATAAATTTGTTGCGTTTTAAAAGCATTAAATTGCTCGTTATGTTTGCTATTATTTTTTAAATCTTGTATACTTTCGGCACTACTTGGTGCAATCCAAATGGGTATATTTTGTGCATCGTGTAAAGCTTGCTCAATCGAAATAGCAATACTTCCTTCACCTTTATGGTTTTTCCAAATATAATTTGCATTGGCGTCTTCAAAAAAAATGGCGCCCCAACTGTTTCCTTTTGGTGCATACCAAACATCTTGATACAATCCGCCAGAAAAAACTTTAGGCGAATTTGTAGCTGTTTTAGCTAATTTTTTTAGAGTATTATATTCGGTTTCAATTTCTAAAAATTTAGTATTAGCTAAATCATTTTGGTCAAATAAAGCACCAAAAAATTTAATCCATTCCGCTTTACCAAGCGGAGTTTGTTCGGTCCAATCGGCATTATAAATTACGGAAATACCCATTTGTTTTAAACTTTCGAGCGTTTTATTGCTGCTTTCCATTCCGTAACCTACCACCAAATCGGGATTTAAATCGATAATTACTTCGGTGTTTAGACTTTCATTTTGGCCTACTTCGGTTACTCTATTTTGTTTAATATTTTCACGAATTGTTGCCGATGAAATGTAATTTAAGTTAGGAAAACCAATTAAGCTATTGCTTTGATTTAACATTTCGAAAGATGGAATATGCGTAGTTGATGTCGCAATTACTTTTTGAACTGGTATTTGAATAAAATTTTTATTTTTTAAACTATCGGGAACTAAATTTTGCTGTTTGGCCAAAACATACACTAAACTTTCGTTAGCTTGTTGCCAAGGCTTATTAATTTTTAAAATTTTAAAATCAGCATATTCATAAAGTTCAAAATTTTTAGCGTGAGTGATTTTATTTTCAGATATAATTTGCTGTTTTTCTTTAGATTGATTTTTATTTTCACACGATGTAAAACCAAATAGAAAAAGGCAAAAAACAAATGTATATTTTAAAAATGTGTTCATAGCATTGTATTTTATTGGCACAAAAATAGAAACTAATTTTAATTTGAAATACTTTTTTAGTTCACATAATTTTATATATTTGCCAAACTTTAGGTTACAATGTAACTGTATGAAAAGGGAAACAGGAGTAGTTTTTTAGCTTAGCCTGTGCTGTACCCGCAACTGTAAGTTTAGTTCTAGCAATAGAATGCTTTTTACATTTCTTTAAAACCACTGTCAGAAAAAATTGATGGGAAGGTAGTAAAAAGACACGAGCCAGGAGACCTGCCTAAAGCAACTTAATTAAATTAACCTTCGGGAGATAAGGTAAAGTGATGCATATTATAAAAAAAGTATTTGTACTAAGTGCTTTTTCTGTGGGCTCTATTTTTGGACAAGAAAAAGTATTAGACGAAATTTTAATTACCGATTTAGTTTCTAAAAACTTTCAAAAAACACAAGCTAAAATTGTTTTAAACGATTCGATAGTTCGTGAGCACTCGGGAAATTTAACCCAATTACTACAATTTAAAACCCCTATTTTTTTTAAGGAAAATGGTTATGGCATGGTTTCTTCACCTTCGTTTAGAGGAACAACCGCGCAGCAAACCGCTGTTTTATGGAACGGTTTACCCGTAAATAGTTTTTTATTGGGGCAAACTGATTTTAACTCACTAAGCTTAAAAAGCTATGATCAAATTGAAGTTTTAGCCGGCGGAAGTGGTGTTTTGAAAGGAAGTGGTGCCATTGGCGGAACAATCGAACTAAATAATAATTTATTTTTTAAAGAAAGAAATAAAGGCGAATTTAATTTAGGCTACGGAAGTTTTGCAACTTATAACGCTGGTGGACGTTGGCAATTAAACTCAAAAAAATGGAGTTTAGATGTGAACTTTAATCATTTAGAATCGGAGAATGATTTTAAACAGCATAAAAAAAACTGGAAAAATAAAAACGGAAAATTTTATTCCAACTCCGTTGGTACAACTTTAGGCTACAAACTAAATGCAAAAAATAGTTTAAGTTACTACGGTTCTTCATTTATGGATGAACGTCATTTTGCGTTAGTTTCCTTCAATCAAATACCAACAAAATATCAAAACAGTACTTTCCGAAATATGTTACGTTGGCAATTTAGGGATCAACAATTTGAAAGTAATGTTCGTGTGGCTCATTTTACAGAACAATATAAGTTTTTTGATCAACTCCCAAGTTTAAATTATAGCAAAGGAAAAGTAAATTCGGCTTTTGCTAAATGGGAAACCTCATACAAAATAAACAACCAACATAAAATTGCTACAGTTTTAGCTTACACACACAGTAAAGGAAACGGTCACGACTCGGGCATAGACTCGGCTAATAGAACTAACGTAGAAGCTTCTGTACTTTACGCTTCACAAATAAGCAATAAAATTCATACCGAATTAGGCGCAAAAATTGATTACTCGAGTGATTACGAAACGCCTTTCCTGTATTCAGCTGGAGTACTGTTCGAACCGAATGCGTATTATAAATTAAAACTTAGAACATCTAAAAACTACAGAATTCCAACTTTTAATGATTTGTATTGGCAACCCGGCGGAAATTTAAATTTAAATCCCGAGGAAAGTTTTCAGTACGAAATTAATCAAGAATATAAACGTAATAACCTTTCCGTTTCTGCTCATATTTATTACAATTCCATCACGAATTTAATCCAATGGATTCCAACTTCTGCTGGGTATTGGGGAGCCGAGAACACCAATAAAATTAAAGTTTTTGGTACCGAATTTTTTGGAAATTACCAACTTTTATTTAACAAGCATAAAGTTATGCTATCTGGTATGTATGCGTATACAAATTCAAAAAATCC
>CANRKI010000015.1 GCA_947631175.1 uncultured Flavobacterium sp. | reverse complement strand
TTAGCTTCATACTCTTCGTTTGTTACTTTTTTAGAAATATAAGAGACTTTAAATTTTTTATTTAAAAATTCAGGGAGAAGTATTGTTTCGTTATCTTCATTGGTTTTAAAATAAGTGTTAACTAGGCTTTCTTCTATAGAATTGAATTGAAATTCTTCTCCTTTATCGTTTGTGAAGGTCAATATTATCATTCCATCAACATCGAAACTATTAACTAATTTTAAGTCTAAAACAATTGAGCTATCAGAATCTGCTTCTTCTGTTTCAGGTTCTACTACTTCAGTTATCATTTCTTCTGTTTCATATTCTATGTTGGTATTATCTTCTTTTTTATCATTATTTTTACAAGAAATAGCTAAGAATGATACCAAGCAAAGTATTGATAGTGTAATTGATTTAATTTTCATAATTATGTAGTTTAATTTTTTTAATATCCTATTTATAATATTAACTGATTTTAATTTTCAGTTATAAGTGTCATTTTTAAAATATGATTTTCTATGTATTCCCCATCTTCCCCATTAGCTTCATACTCTTCGTTTGTTACTTTTTTAGAAATATAAGACACTTTAAATTTTTTATTTAAAAATTCAGGGAGAAGTATTGTTTCGTTATCTTCATTAGTTTTGAAATAAGTGTTAATTAGGCTTTCTTCTATAGAATTGAATTGAAATTCTTCTCCTTTATCGTTTGTAAAGTTCAATATTATCATTCCATCAACATCAAAACTATCAACTAATTTTAAAGTTATATTCTTTTGATTTTTACTATCATTAGTTTCATTTAAATTTTTTAAATGAGCTAGCCATAGTCCTTTAGTATAATTATCAGTATTATTTAAAAAATTGGCTAATTGAGAAGAAGCTTGCTTTTTTTGGAGAGGATCCATTTTTTCAAATTTTGCAATCCAAGCTTTAGCTTCTTCTTCAACTGTTTTGGCTGTTTTTTGCGCAAATAAATTACTGATTTGTAAAAAATATAGTAAAAAGATTAAAATTATTTTTTTCATGTTTTTTTTGTTATAAAGCATAATAAACACTAATGTAAATCCAGCTTAAATAAATTATACGATTTTTTTTTTTTATATGCCCCCAATTTGATTAATAGTGGGGGCATGTAAAAATTTTATATTTTAATATTTTCTTGTAAAATATTACCTGCATTGTCAATAGATATTCTAACTCTTTGTTCCTTATTTTTTACTAAAGCCAACCATGCCCAAACAAATACCCATACGCCACATGTTATACATGAAATTAAAAAGTGTAATAAATGGTTTACTTTTTCACCTTGTTTAACTAATACGGCAACTAAAGCTTTGTCATTTCTATCCGCGACCATAAAACCTTGCATTGTTTTTGTAGAAATGATGTTTGAAAATCTTTGAAATTTTTCTTCGTAATTTGAATTTGTCTCTTCCATGATTTAATTATAAATAAAATTTAATGGTGTAAATTTATGTTGATATTTCCTTAACTTTCTTGTACATTTTTGTACATTTTTTAAGGGATCATGTCAGATATTTCGTGTAATATACAGGCACAAAAAAAGCAGCAGAAAGATGTCTTTCTGCTGCTTTTTTATTAGAAATTTAAAATAGAATTAGTTTTTTATAAATTTTGTTACGTGTACTTTGTTGTCAATCCCTTTTATTTTTAAAAAATAAACGCCCGAAGTTAAATAATTAACATTTATACTTTTATTGAAAGGAAGTATTTTTACCTTTTGTCCAATGGTATTATATATTTCAATAAATAAACCTTTGTCAATGCCAGAAAATGTTATAACATCAAAACTTGGGTTGGGGTATACTTCTATACTGGTTTTATCCCATTGGTTAGAGCTTAAAACCGTATTATGAACATCGCCTATTAAAGTTGAGTTGTTTGGATTTAAGCTACCAGAGCATTCACCTGTTGTACTAGTAGTATTTTCTACCCATTCACCAACAAAATTTGACGGTGGGTTAGTTGCATTAGTATCACCTGTACTGTTGTAATAAATTAAATACGGAACGCTAAATGTACCGTAGCCTTCATCGGCTAAAAACTCCCAACGGGTTAAATTGTTATTCCATTTAATTCTGAATTCACAAGTTCCTAAACCACCACATGGTTGTCCGTCTATGGGGGTAGTTTCGTATATTCCCTTATTATAGTCGTCTGTACCTACTTTGTTAAAAACAAATGGCTGATCATTAAATAAGTTTAAACAGCCTGTAAAATTTATAGTTTGTGAGTAAAATAAATTAGTACTTAAGCAGAGTAAAAAAAGTAGAAATTGTTTCATAGTTACGGTCTTGATGGAAAAACTCCTTGAGTTGCTATGATACATTTTAATGCTAAATATGGTTGTAAATTTTCATGTGGATGGCTACCTCCTGTAGGATTAATCATTGCTGGATTCATAGTTGTATTGCCTACAGCATCAGAATATTCTTTATCTAAAGTTTTAGTGTCTGCTAACAATTTACCAGAAGGGTTATTCTCATTTCCTTCTGTACCAACTGCATTAACGGTATGCGTGTGTGCAGGAATTTGGTTAGTTGTTAACGTCACGGTTTCTTGACCACCTGATTGCCCTTGTGTGTAAGGAGATAAACCAGGTCCTTGTCCTGCATGAACTAATACTCTTCCTCTCATGTCAGGTAAAGCAAAAGTTGTTATTCCGTTACCACCATATGTTGTTCCTAATAAGGAAAATAAGGCTGTATTTTGAGCTATAGGCAATAGCTGTCCGTTACATTCTGCCCAACCTACAGGGGTAAAATTAAAAGCTACAAATGCTATTTGGCCTATAAAGGGTTCTGCTTGTGCATTAGTTTTATTTGAGAAAATACTACTACTTAGTATAATAAATAATGATAAAATACGAGTTTTATGGCTTAAATTTTAGCGACAAAATTTAAATTATGCTAAAATATTTACTGTATTAATTAGGTGTAAGTCCCGTTATAAGTATGTTTATTTTAAATTAAAAATTACGTTGTAAAATGTTATTTATTAGTAAGTATTAAACTTATAAAAAAGGAGTGCTAATAAACTAGGAATAAGGTATATAATGATAGTTCTAGCCCCATCAAAATCTTTAGCGAAACGTTGTGCTATTAACATTAAAAATAGCGAGATTAGGTTAAAGTAATTGGCTATTATTATAAGTACAGTTGTATTGTTATATAACAAAGTACATAATCTAACTGCCGAAAAAGAAAGTTAAAACTTACATGTTTCACGTGGAACTAAAAAAGTCGAAGATTAATCTTCGACTTTTTTATAAAAAGCTTTTAATTATACTTTTTCCCAAATTCAAATTCCTCCTAAATTACATTTTACAACTCGTATTAATAAAGAACCAGCTATAATTTTTCCACATCTTTTACATCTAATGTATCCCATAATTTTAATATTAATTTAATTGATTTAAAAAAATTAAATGTTTTTATATATTTTATACAAAATATAGCTTATTTAAGTAAATAAACTATAAATTCCAACTCCAATTAATCCAACAATTGCAATTAATATCCCTCCAAGTATCCACAACATCCATTTAATAAATCCAATTAATTTAGCTAATGATTCACTTGTGTCTTTCGCAAAAGATTGTCCTAAGTGTAATAAACTACCACCTGTAATTACTAAGTCATCAATCCAACCTGCAACTGGTATTATATCTGGTAAAATATCTATAGGACTTACACCATAAATAACTCCTGCAATTGCTACTATTGTTGGCATTATTTTATTGTTTGCTATAATTTAATTTTTATGTTTAATATTAATAATTCAAAGATATCTGAAAATTATTTCATCTTTATTGTTCATTTTTGTACAAATTCAGTAAGAAAGTTCATTATAAAATAAAACCCCTCGTTAAAAAAACGTGGGGTTTTGTTTTTATGTAGTATGTTTTTGCATTAGGGATTGAGCGTTTGTTGGAGCACATTTGTAGCGGAGCGAAAAATTGCGACTAGCGAAAGCCCGACGCGCCCACTAAAAGGCGCGGAATGCCCTAATAATTAAAGTACTAATAAGGCTATTAAACTTGGGATAAGGTAGATTACGATGGTACGTGCGCCATCAAAATCTTTAGCGAAACGTTGTGCTATTAACATTAAAAATAGCGAGATTAGGTTAAAGTAATTGGCGTAAATTAGGTATTCGGTTTGTTGGTTTATTAGTAAATAAGCTAATGCTATGATGCTTGTTATGGCGGTTAAAACCTCGAAAATTACTAATAAACTTAATGCTAACGGAACGTTATTTTTTAAAATTGAATTGGAGAAATGTGGTTTCATCCAGGCTAGGTTTCCTTTAAAATCGCTAAGTTTTTCGTAGCTGGATATGGCGTAAGTAATAATTAGAAATAAATTAAAACCGTAGGCAAAAGCTAATAAATTCATTAGGGTTTGGTGTGTAAAAGTCGGGTTAGGTTTAGACTTAAATCGGTGAAAATTAAATTTGAATTTCCGTTACGTTCTAAGTGATAAATGGCGTCTGATATTTCTTTTTCGAACTGAAAAATGTTGTTATGATGAATAAAAGGAGCAAAGTTTTGTAGCTTAAAATTATCCGTCGTAGGTTCTAAATACACCAAACTATTTGCTTTATAATTTAAAAGCATGGATTGGCGCACCATTTCGAGTGTGTAATGTAAAAATTGCTTTTGCTGTTCTTTCCCTAATTTAGCCACCTCTTCGGCCCAATTTAATAACTCTATCGTATAATCTTTACGTTTTACAACACCATAAGCAAAGCGAACCCATTTTATAAAAAGCGCTTCGAAAACAAGTTCCGACTCGTCGGTTTCGGTAATTTTTTTTAGAACCCAATTGTAATTTCCTTGAGATTGGTGTGCTAGTTTTGTCGCCGTATTTTGATCTAAGTTGTACTGATTTACTAAATTACTTAATATAGTTTGAGGCGCAATTGCGTTAAATTTTGTGATTTGACAACGCGAACTAATAGTTTGTAATATATTTTTTGGATGTTCAGTAATCAGAATAAATAGGGTGTTGTCTAAAGGTTCTTCTAATAGTTTTAAAAGCTTGTTCGACGTTTCCGTATTCATTTTATCCGCACACCAAATAATCATTATTTTGTATCCACCTTCAAATGATTTTAAGGCCATTTTCTGAAAAATCTCGCTTGTTTGGTCAACACCAATAAAAGGTTGGGTTTTAAAACCAACTTTATCCATCCAATCGTTATAACTAGCATACGGTTTTTGAGATAAAAACTCACGCCATTCGGTTAAAAAGTCGGCCGATGTAGGATGTTTTTTTATTTTATCTGTAACGTTTACAGGAAAAATAAAATGCAAATCGGGATGATTAAAATGGCTAAATTTTAAATTGCAAGCGGCATTTCCGTTGTTATTTTCGTTGCCGGTATTTTGGCATAAAATATACTGCGCATAGGCAATTGCCATGGGTAACATACCCGAACCTTCGGGACCAATAAATAATTGTGCGTGTGCAATACGTTTGGCATCTGCACTTTTGGTAAGTTGTAACTTAACTTCGTTTTGACCTAAAATATCTGAAAATAACATATTGCAAATATAAATTAAACTTTGAAATGAGCTTTTGCGTTTAATTTTTTGAATTATAATTTTATAAAATATTCAAAAAAAAGAATTAAATTTAATATATAATTAAATGTTTGGTTTGATTTTTGATTGAAAATCTATTTCCTCCAATTTTAATTCAAAGCAGGTTACTAATTTAATAAATATCATGTTTACTTATAAAAAAGAGGATTAATATTGCCTACCATTGTTACAAAACTACTGTTTAGCTGTAGTTTGAAAAAGAGAATTAACCTTTATATTTGCAAAAATAACACTAACTATTATAAACATACCAATGACAACAATTAACGATTTTAATTTCGAGAATAAAAAAGCAATAATCCGTGTTGATTTTAATGTGCCTTTGAACGATAATTTTGAAGTTACAGATGCTACACGAATTGAGGCGGCTAAGCCTACAATTGATAAGATTTTAAAAGAGGGTGGAAGTGTAATTTTAATGTCTCATTTAGGTAGACCAAAAAATAAAGAAGAAAAATACTCTTTAAAACATATTGTTGCTAAAACTTCTGAAATTTTAGGAGTTGATGTAAAATTTGTTTCGGATTGTGTTGGTGCTGAGGTAGAAGCCGAAGCGAAGAATTTAAAAGCAGGAGAAGTTTTACTTTTAGAAAACTTACGCTACCATGCCGAAGAAGAAAAAGGAGATACTGAATTTGCAAAACAATTAGCAAGTTTAGGTGACATTTATGTAAACGATGCTTTTGGAACGGCTCACAGAGCACACGCATCTACTACAATTATAGCGCAATTTTTTGCAAACAATAAATGCTTTGGAGCTTTATTAGCAAAAGAAATAGAAAGTATAAATAAAGTATTAAACGAATCTGAAAAACCTGTTACTGCGGTTTTAGGCGGAAGTAAAATATCGTCTAAAATTACTGTTATCGAGAATATTTTAGATAAAATTGACCACATGATTATTGGTGGCGGAATGACTTTTACTTTTATAAAAGCATTAGGCGGTCAAATTGGAAACTCGTTGGTTGAGGATGATAAGTTAGATTTAGCTTTAGAAATTATAGCAAAAGCAAAACAAAAAAATGTACAAATACACTTACCAGTTGATGTAATTGCAGCAGATGCTTTTAGCAATGATGCAAACTTACAAATTGTGGACGTAAACCAAATTCCAGAAGGTTGGCAAGGTTTAGATGTTGGACCAAAAACATTAGAGGCTTTAAAACCTGTTATTGCGGCATCTAAAACTATTTTATGGAACGGTCCGTTAGGTGTTTTTGAATTAGAGAAATTTGCACAAGGAACAATCACTTTAGGAAATTATATAGCAGAAGCAACACAAAACGGAACGTTTTCACTAGTTGGTGGAGGTGATTCTGTTGCAGCGGTAAAACAATTTGGTTTAGAGCCAAAAGTAAGCTATGTTTCTACAGGTGGAGGAGCCATGTTAGAGATGTTAGAAGGTAAGATTTTACCTGGAATTGACGCCATAATGCGTTAATTATTTGATATTTAACATATTTTTGTTGATTTTTAAAATACTGGATTATAAGTTTGTTGTACTATTACGTTAATACCTAACAATTTAATATGATATAAACCCAAATTTAATGAATAGTTTAAAGTTTTTTTCGATCTGTTTAGCTGTTTTTAGTTCGAGCGTTATGTTCGCACAAAATCAGTCTAACAACGAAGTTTTCGTAAAACCAGCCCCTAAAACATACTTAGATTCCATAAAGGAAACTTTTATACAATACGAGACTAGTAATTGTATCGATGAACGCTGGATGAATGAGCTGACCAATCAGGATTTGTTTACTGATATGTATAATGACGTGACCAAAAACGACATTGACGAACAAGTATCGTTTAACTTATCAACTGATCTTTTGAAGCAGCGATTAAAATATCTGGATCAAAAATCACCATTTAATATACAACATAATCAAGCTTTAGAGAATGTAATTAAATCGTTTTTAAAGCACAGACACAAGTCGTTCGAACGATTAATGGCTTTGTCTGAATATTACTTTCCAATGTTTGAGGAACATTTATCTAAATACAATTTACCATTAGAAATTAAGTATTTAGCTATTGTCGAGTCGGCTTTAAACCCACACGCTCGATCACATGTTGGAGCATCAGGTTTGTGGCAATTTATGTACGCTACGGGGAAACAATATAATTTAGAGGTTAACTCGTACGTAGATGAACGTTATGATCCATTAAAAGCAACAGATGCCGCGTGCCAATACTTTACCAATATGTACAAAATTTTTGGAGATTGGGATTTGGTTCTAGCATCTTATAACACCGGACCGGGTAACGTATCAAAAGCAATCAGACGATCTGGTGGTTATACAAATTATTGGAATATTCGACCGTTTTTACACAAAGAAACACAAGGATATTTACCAGCGTTTTTAGCAACAATGTATATTTATGAATTTCATAAAGAACACGGAATTGATCCTAAACGCGCGCCTTTAACGTATTTTGAAACCGATACGGTAATGGTAAAACAAAAAATGAACTTTGATCAAATATCAGAATTATTAGATATTCCGGTAAATCAAATCAAGTTTTTAAATCCAATTTACAAAGTTCAGGTAATTCCTTATGTGAATAATAAAGCTCATTATTTGCGATTACCAAAAGATAAGTTAGCCGTTTTTCAATCTAACGAAGATAAAATTTATGCTTATTTAGATTATGTTGATAACAAACGCGAAAAACCTTTTGAAAGAAATAATACGCGTTTAGCCGCTGATGATAATCAGGATACTAAGGTGATTACAAAAACACGCTATTATAAAGTTAAACGTGGTGATGTATTATCAACTATTGCAGCAAAAAATAAAGTTTCGATTGCCGAGTTACGACGTTGGAATGGTATAAAAGGAAGTACAGTTAGAGTAGGGCAGAACCTAAAAATTCAAACAACTACTCGTATTGCAGTTGCTAAGCCAAAACCACAACAAAAAGAGGAAGTTTTAGAGACTAAATCGGAAAAAGCATCGACTGCGATTGCTCAAAATGTTGCAGATACGGAGAAATCAAATGCTACTACAAAAGAAGCTGATGTTGAGGAAAAAGAGGAAACTCCGGTAGAAAAGGTTGAAACTAAATCTACAGCACAAAAAGCAAACGATAAAAAGACCTCTGAAAAAATAGAAAAAATTGTAGAGAAAACAGAGTCTAAATCAATTGCGCAAAACGCAAAGACAAAAAACACTCCAGTTTCGCATACAATTAAAAAAGGTGAATCTTTAGATGTTATTGCTGCTAAATACAACGTTTCTGTATCAGATTTAAAAGAATGGAACAATTTATCAAGCTCAAAAATATTAGCGGGTAAAAAGTTAGAAATTAAGTCAGGTACGAATCCTAAAAATGAAAAAAGTAAGATAGAAACTTATGTTGTAAAACAAGGAGATACACTTTATAAAATTGCTTTAGAAACAGGATTAAGTATTGCCGAGTTAAAAAAGACCAATAACTTAAAGTCTGAGAAATTAAAACCAGGACAAGTTCTTAAAATCAACGGATAAAATCATTAAATTCGCTTTTCAAACATTATTGATGTGAGAAAGGCGAATTTTTTTTTATTTTTTTTGTTACTTGTAACACTTACCGCTTGTAATTTTTTTACAAGTGATAAAAATGCATTGCCTGATTCTGAAGGAGACATAAATGAAGTTTCTATAATTATTGATGATGTATATTGGAATGGCGACGTTGGCGATAGTTTACGAGCCAAATTAGCTCATTCTATTGATGGATTAAACAAAGAGGAACCGGTTTTAAAAATCAACCAATTTTCTCCCAAAATTGTAAATAATCAAATTAACTTACAACGTAATTTGGTGATTATACAACAACACGATGAGACCGAATTTATTCATGTTGAGAATAAATACGCCTATCCACAAAATGTATTTTATTTTAAAGGTCCAACAATTAAGGATTTGTTGCAACTAATAACTTTACATGGCGAAATACTTGAAAGTTCAATTCATTTTTACGAACTTTTAAAAGTGCAAGAAGATATGGCAGCTTCGCCTTTTAATGACAAGCGCATTCAAAACCAATATAAAATATCGTTGTTGATGCCTTATCAATATCGTTATGCATTGGTAAATGATAATTTTTTATGGCTTAAAAAAGAGCTTTCGACCGGGAGCAATTCGTTGTTAATTTATCAAGTTCCTATCCATCGAATGGAAAACGAAATTGATTTCATCGAAAACTTTGTTCAGGTCAGGGATTCGGTTACTCAAAAATACATAAAAGGAGTAAATAAGGATTCTTATATGCATGTAGATAAAGGCTACGCGCCGTATTTTAAAAAGATATTTTTTGCGGAAGCTATAGAATGTTATGAATTTAGAGGGACATGGGATTTGACCAATGATTTTATGGAAGGGCCGTATTTAAGTTATGTTTTTAAAGATGAGCTGTATAACAGATATTTATTTTTAGATGGATTTGTGTATAACCCTTCTCAATCAAAACGTGATTTAATTTTTGAATTAGAGGCTATTATAAAAAGTATATATTTTTATTAAAATGACAACATTAGAATTTAAAATTAAGCTCTTTAATGAACTTTCTGTACACGAGTTGTACGAAGTATTAAAACTAAGATCAGAAGTGTTTGTAGTAGAACAAAATTGCGTTTATTTAGATACTGATGGAAATGACGAAAAGGCGCTACATTTGCTAGGCTTTATAAATGATAAATTAGTGGCCTATGCTAGAGTTTTTGGTCCTGGTTTGTATTTTGATAACGCATCGATTGGTCGCGTTGTAATTCATCCAAAATATAGAATGTATGGTTACGGAAATGATTTACTACGTGAGGCTATACAAGCAATAAAAAAGATAAATGCTGGAGCTATTACTATATCTGCTCAGGAGTATTTAGAAAAGTTTTATCAAGAACATGGTTTCAAAACCGTTTCAGTTCCTTATTTAGAGGATGGAATCCCACATATAGAAATGCTATTAGAATAAACCAAAAAACAGGCTTTAAGCCTGTTTTTTTTTTAATTTATACGGATGTTGTTAATCGTGTTTATTAAATCAATTTTTAGTTGTGGATCGTAAATAATTTCCGCATTATAATTGGGTTCAATAGGCTCAATAGCTTGAATAAAAATAAAATATCCTTTCTTTTCAATTAACACCTCAACAATATTTTTTCTAATTTCAAATTCCTTTCCTTTACTAAGTTTGGTATCAGCAACATCATAATATTGATAATGTTTAATTGCTTTTCCGCTAGAATTCGTTTCTTTTTTTACTCTTTTTACATCCGTAAATCGGGTAGTGTTGTCTTGTAAAAATTGTGCGACAAATGGTTTTATTGTTTTTTTTGTGTTCGAATTTTCAAAAATGTAAAATGAAACGGTAGTTATATATTCTTGATTTGATTCGGGATGATAATTAAAAATTTCGACCATTTTAAAAGGTTCTTTTTTAGTTTGTCCCCATGTTTTTACGTACTCTTGGTTTTCACTATTTTTTTTAAAGTATTCTTTTGTTGAACTATTCTCTTTAGTGTATTGCCAATTAGCTAAATCATCAGGTAATGATATTTCAAGATGATCTAAAACAGTTTGTGCGTGAGTAATTGTAAAAAGGAAAGAACATAATAGTAGGAAAAATGTCTTCATATAAAGTAGAAAAGTTTAGTTAAAAAATAAGGCTACATTCCTATAACGGATGTAGCCTTATTTTATTCTATAATATCGGTAATTAAAATTTCAACTCTTTTATTATTCTTTTCTTTTCCGCCAATAATTGGGTAATCTCTACCATAACCTTTATACGACATTCTATCTTCTGGTATTCCGTTGGCAATTAAAAAGTTATAAATGGCCTCGGCTCTAGATTCCGATAAGTTGCTTATTCCAGTATCTTCATCTACCGCATCTCTAAAATAATTGGTATCAATGCAACAAACGTGACCTTGTATTTCGAATTTGATATTTGGGTTTTCTTGAATTTGTTTTAGTAATTTCTCCAATTGTTTCTCGGATTTACGTAACAAAATCGCCCTTCCACCTTCAAAATATAGATTTTTCATTGTGATGATGTCTCCTGGTTTTAAAGGTTTATCCTCAAAGGTTTTAATTTTTGTGTTTCTAATCGTTAATTCCTCCTGAGTAGGTAACTCTTCAATAGGTTTATTTAAATCAACATAATCGTTATGAAAGTACTCAAAATAAATATCAACACGTCTGTTAAAAAGGCGTTTGGTTTCTAGTTCAAACTGATCCATATCTACAATACGTAAATCAATTTTACCTTTACCTTCAACGTTTCGTTGTTTGGATGCGATTTCGCCTAAAATAGTTTCAACGGTATTTGCTCTTCTAATAGATAAAGCTCTGTTGTATTCAGCAGTTCCTCTATCGTCACAATATCCCTCTAACGAGATGGATAATATTACAATGTTTCCTAAACTATCTACGTATGATTTAAGTTTATTGTATTCTGTTGTTGTAAGAGTATGCTTATCAAAATCAAAATAAACAGAGTATTTGTCACTTTTAACTTGACTTAATTCTTGCGAATGGCCATAGAATGCGAAAAGTAAAAAGGTTAGTAAGGCAAAAAATTGTTTCATTACTTATGATTTGGTAATTAAAAATTCAACACGTTTATCTAAATTTTGGTCTAAACCTAAAGGGTTTTTGTTCCCGTATCCTTTATAAGTTAAACGTTTTGGATCTACTCGTTTTTTTATCAAATAATAATATACTGCTTTGGCTCTGTTGTTCGATAATTCTTCCTTTCGGGTATCTTTATCTATAGCTTCTGGGCTACCATTGGTACAGCAAATATGACCTTGAATTTCAACATGTAAATTTTTATACTTATTTAGTTGTATAGCAACTTTATTTAACTCATTAATGGCACTACGGGTTAAAACACTTCTGTCTAGCGGAAACTGAATGTTTTTTAAATAAATACGATCTCCCATTTTGGTTTTTTCATCAATGATATAAAATACACCCGGTATTCTCGGAAACTTATCTTTATAAGTAAAAATTAAATCAACCCTTCTGTTTGCTTGCCTAATTTGATTTAATTCTGCTTGCGAAACCTGTTTGTCTGTACTAATTTTTCCTTTTCCTTGAATTTGAACGGTAATTTTGTGCTGAAATCCTTTTTTTGTAAGAATTTCTTGTATTTTATTGGCTCTATCGTTAGATAGTTTTTGATTTAATTGCTCTGAACCTCGGTCGTCACAATATCCAAGTATCGAGATCGATTCTACCATTTCTGGCTCAACATTTTTCACAAAATCTAATAAAAGGTTTGTTTTCTCTGTTGATACATCGTATTTCCCTACATCAAAAAATACAGAATGAATCTCTTGGTGTTGCGCGGTGCAAGTTAAATAATTTAGAACTAAAAGTAAGAATAAAATTTGTTTCATGATAAATTACTCGTCATTAATTTTCGTCAAATTAATATTTGTAATAGGTCGTATTGTGATCGGAAATTTTTCTGTTTTAACAGAAGCCGTATCTAGACCAAAAATTTTCTCTTCATTTATGCCCCATTTTTTAATGAAGTAGTAGCTATCTAAAATAATCTTTTCGTACCATGGTAAGTTGCTTACGTTAGATAGGTATTTCTCTTGAATAACAAATTTAAAATCAGCAGTAATGTTGTGTTTGTTTAAAGATGGATATTGGCTGGTAATATCAATTTGTTTTTCATTCACCATATTTTGTACCACATTTCTAAAAAATAAATCGATTTTTTGTGGGACTTTAAAACCTAAATAAAAATCAATTCTATAATAACAATCTTTACAAATTGTGGTCACTTTGTATTTTTTGTCGTACGGATTATCGGTAACATGTACGTGTAACAACCAGTATACATCGGCTCTTTTTGGGCGTTTATAAATTATGGATTGTATAATGCGATGCTCTATAAACTTACTATTGGTCGAGCTTGTTAAATATACCAAATGTGAGGCATATTTGGTTAAAGTTGTGTCTTTTGATAAGTCCGATAATACATGTTGGTGGCTTGCAATTGGTATATACTCAGTATAGTTTTTTGTTATTTTTTTTGATTGATACCAAATAACCATTACCGAGGCTAATAATATGGCAAGGGTTAATGTTACAAATCCCCCTTCTGTAAATTTACTAATGTTTGCTATAAAAAACGACAGTTCAATACTATAAAATAAAACGGATAAACCTACAATTACGTATATATTAAATCGTTTTAAAAACATATAATAAATAAGTAGGGTTGTAGTCATTAGCATGCAAAGTACAATTGCAAGTCCGTATGCGGCTTCCATATTCTCGGATTCTTGAAAGTATAAAACAATGGCTACACATCCTAAAAACATCATCCAATTTATAGAGGGAATGTACAATTGTCCCTTATGGATTGATGGATACGCAACTTTGATTCTAGGCCATAAATTTAATCGAATGGCTTCGGAAATTAATGTAAATGACCCCGATATTAAGGCTTGCGAGGCAATTACAGCTGCCATAGTGGCTACGCCAATTCCGATAGGAACAAACCAAGAAGGCATTATTGCAAAAAAGGGATTCATTAAATCGGTCGAGGTTTGGTTTACCGTAGGTAATGTTGAACCAGTGATTGATGTTAAATATGCTCCTTGACCAAAGTAGTTTAATAAAAGCATTAGTTTTACAAAAATCCAGCTCATGCGTATGTTTTTGATGCCGCAATGTCCTAAATCGCTATATAAAGCTTCGGCTCCTGTTGTGCATAAAAAAACAAACCCCAAAACGTAAAATCCTTCGTGATGTTGTTGTAGTAAAAGATATGCATAATAAGGGTTAATAGCTTTAAATATGGTTGGATTTTGGGTAATTTGTATTGTACCTAAAACGCCAATCATTATAAACCATATTAACATAGCAGGACCAAAAAATTTGCCTATAAAATGCGTTCCAAATTGTTGAATAAAAAATAAAAAAAACAGAATAGAAATAACTATTGCAATAGTATTAATTTCTGGATTGTAAACACGTAATCCCTCAATTGCTGAGGATACCGAGATAGGAGGTGTAATAATTCCGTCGGCTAATAAAGCACTTCCCCCAATAATTGCGGGGAGAATTAACCATCTTTTTTTTAGCTTTTTGACTAAAGTGTAAAGCGAAAAAATTCCGCCTTCACCATTATTATCTGCCTGTAAGGTAATGATTACGTATTTTAACGTAGTTTGTAAGGTAATGGTCCAAAAAATACATGATAAAGCACCTAAAACAATATTTTCGTTTATAGGAGTTTTGCCAATAATGGCTTTCATTACGTAAAGCGGTGATGTACCTATATCACCATAAATAATTCCTAAGGTTAGGAGTAATGACGCTACGGTAACTCTGTTTGTAGCAGAATTGCCGTGAAACATTTGTTCCACGATATTTATAAATTAAACTATTTAACATTCAGTGTTGTTTTGTAAAGTTTTGCGTCATTCAATACCTGAATAGCCTTTTTAACGGTGGTATTGTTTTGTGTATAGAATTGATACAAACCTTCTTGGTATTGGTAACGTTTAATAAGATCCTCAAGTATTAAACGTTTAATTTCTGATTTATTTTTATCTATTTCATTTTCTTGACTGTTTTTAAGTGCCGTTTGTAAAGCGTTTAATTGTGATTGTATTTGTTCATTAATATTTTCTTTTTTCACTTGTTCCTCAAAAGCCAGTAAAGCTTTTTCAGACTGCGTTTCAATTTTAAATTCGGATTGTGTTTTTACGTATTTTTTAAAATCTTCAAAATCCGAGTCTGTTATTTGCGCGATGTTTTTTGTATTAGGATGATTAAAATAATATTTGGTTGCGAAGTTAAATATCACTTTTTCGTCTTCTAATAATTTTGCAATATTACTCTGTTTATTTTCATTAACAATAAAATCTGGTAAAATTCCGCCACCATCGTAAACTAAACGTCCTGATTTGGTTTTGAACTTGTTATAATTTTTTTCGTCAATTTTTATAGCTTTTCCGTCTTTATCTTTATGAGTATAATCTAGTGCTTGAATACAGCGACCAGAAGGAGTGTAATATTTAGAAATTGTAATTTTTAGTTGGGTTCCATAAACTAAATCAATAGGGCGTTGTACCAAACCTTTTCCAAAACTTCGGTTTCCTATTACAACGGCACGATCCAAATCTTGTAATGCTCCCGATACAATCTCTGAGGCAGAAGCGCTTCGCTCATTAATTAGTATGGCTAGTGGTATTTGCGTATCAACAGGTTCATTTTGTGTACGCATGGTAATGTTGTGCTTTTCTTCTTTCGATTTTGTAGTTACAATAACTTCATTTTTGTTTACAAACAAGTTACATAAAGTAACTGCCTCGTGAAGTAAACCACCTGGATTGTTCTGTAAATCTAAAATAATTTGAGAAGCACCTTGTTTTTTAAGTTCTATTAAGGCTTGTTTTACCTCAACTGTAGTTTTGTTATTAAATTGAGATAAAACAATATATCCTGTTTTTTTATCTTCTAATAATTTAAAATAAGGTACCGCTTTAATCTCTACATCATCTAAAACAACTTTTGTATTAAGTGTTTTACCGTTACGTTTATACAAAACTTGGATAGCTGTATTTTTAGTTCCTCTAAGTAGTTGAGAGATATCTTCTTTAAAATCGACTAATTTCACATCGTTTATTTGTAAAATCTCGTCCCCAGCAATTAATCCAGCTTTATCAGCGGCATAGTTTTTAAAAGGTTCAACAATAAAAACGCGTCCATCTTTTCGGTATAAATTTGCTCCTATTCCGGTATATTCTCCAACGGTATTTATTTTAAATTTAATAACGTCCTGTTCGTTAAAATATACGGTATAAGGATCCAAATCCTTAAGCATATTTTTAATGGCACTATCCATTAAATTCCCCGGATTGGTTTGTTCTACATAGTTTTGATTAACAGCTTTGTATAAGGATGTAAAAATCTCGAGTTGCTTAGCAATTTCAAAAAAATCTTGTTTATATGTAAAAGCAGTTGAGGTTGTAATTACGGTTGCAGCAATTATAGGTAGTAGTATTTGTTTTTTCATTATTTATGAGTTTTTCTACACTTTATATTTATACTCTAAAACGAGTAATTTATTATATAAATGTAGTAAATAATGAAATTAAAACTATTGAATACCAATAAATTTAGTAATTAAGTTTCTTAAAAAATCTTTCTCATTATCAAATAGATGAAGAAGTACTTTTTAAATACTGAAGATGTTAGCTATTTAAGGATCTAGCTTTTTTATTTTTTAAGTATTATCTGTTTGCAAATTTTTGAAATAGCTCCAAAGTTTTACTTTCAATTTCTTGATACGATAATTTTTCTTTTGTTTGATAAAAAAACATCATCGCATAGGGATCATTTCCAATTGCGTTGTAAATAATTTCTTTATTTTTTCTATACACTTCTCGTAAAACACGTTTAAAGTAATTGCGTTTGTTAGCTCTTTTAAAATATTTTTTAGATACAGAAACACCAAAGTGAAGTCCTTGCTCTGTGTTTGCATCCAGAGGTGTATAAACCAAACGAAGTGGGTATTTAGATACCGATTTCCCTTCAGAAAATAGTAAGTCAATATGCTTTTGTGTTTTTAATTTTTCTGAAGTAGGATAACTTTGGTTCATAAATGTAGAATTGTAAAATACAAAAATACAATATTATCAATTGGTAAAAAATGAATTGTGAAATAATTAAAGACTTATTATTATAGTAAATTTACCGTTTGTGTCATAATTATGCTCATCTATTCATAAAAACATTACGTTTGTAAATTGTAGGTACGATCTATAAAATGAATATATATTTTTGCCTCGGGAAAAAAAGGGAAAAATTATGTTATTAAAAAAGAAAATTTATTTTCTATGCTTATTTGGCTGTATACATATGCACGCTCAGGTAGGTATAGGAACTAGTTCGCCTGCGGCTAGTTCATTACTTCAGTTAGAAAGTACTTCAAAAACGTTTGTACCTCCAAGAATGACAGATGTACAAATGCAAAGTATTTCGGATCCAATAGATGGTTCGTTGGTTTACAACACCTCTAAAAATTCAATTTATTTACATACCTCATCGGGTTGGCAAGGTTTAGCTTACGGCGAATCACCTTCAGTGGTTTTAGCTAAAAACTCTGGTCAGTTAACATTAAATACACCAGGTTTTTCTAACTTTCCATTAGTTGCTGGTAATGCAACTTATATTTCACAACAATCGTATGAGGTTGTGTCTACCGGAAAGATTAAAGTTAAAGAAGATGGTGTTTTTTTAATGAGTGCCTCATTGGCGGTTGTTAATTTACCAAGTGGTTACGTTAAGTATGCAATTGGTATTAGAGTTAATGGCCAACAAATTAACATTATGAATCAAGGATTTACGAACTCACCCGAAGTTACCTGGTGGGGAACTAATGGTTCATTTATTATGAATTTAAGTGAGAATGATGTTGTAGACTTTATATATGAGTTGTCTGAATATAGAATGCAACAGTCTGGTGTAGGTCCAGCAAGTGCTAGAAACTTATCTTTAACATCCTTAAACACTGGGATAACTAAAATACAGTAGTTAT
This sequence comes from uncultured Flavobacterium sp., assembly GCA_947631175.1. Classification (GTDB taxonomy): domain Bacteria; phylum Bacteroidota; class Bacteroidia; order Flavobacteriales; family Flavobacteriaceae; genus Flavobacterium. The sequence goes on along the minus strand of CANRKI010000015.1, from coordinate 16,027 downwards.
GAAAAAGTTTTTAGTTATTTTTTTGTACTTGCTCGCTTTTAAATTTCAGGCTCAAGTAGGTATAGGAACAGCCAATGTGCCAGAATCTGCTTTGTTGTATTTATCGTCTGTTAATCAAGGGTTTGTGCCACCAAGAATGACAGGAGATGAGATGCAAGAAATTATTTCACCTTTAAACGGAGCTGTTGTTTACAATACTAGTAAACAAGGTTTGTATGTTTTTACACAAGATAAATGGACACCGATATCGTATAAAACATTTCCGGCTTTGTTGTTAGAACGTAGCTTCGAAGCAAATCAAATGATGCTTAATGTAAGAAATAATGCTCATAATAATGCGCCATTTAATTTAAGTAGTGTAAAGCAAACCTCGGCTACTTTGTATCAAGTTTCATCTAACGGAAAAGTTAAAATACAAGAAGCTGGGACATATATGCTAAATGGTGCTATTAGTATTAATAATTTGCCATCGGGTAACCGAAAGTATGTTTTAATAACTAAGGTTAATAATGTTGCTGTAGGATATTTATCCAGAGGTGCATCAGATACGCCTGTTGCGTCGGATTGGACAACAAGCGGAACGTTATTATTAACTTTAAAACAAGGTGATATTGTTGAGTTAAACTATACATTTAATGATGTTCCTTATAACGTAGCATCTATTAAATCAATAAATTTTAATCTAATCAAATTGATATAGGTTTTTTTTGGGGGATAAAAGCACTTACATTTTGTAAGTGTTTTTTGTTTTTAATGAAAGTTTTTTGCATTAGGGATAGAGGCGGTATCCTTTTATTTTTTGCTGAAGTTTACGAGGCAAATAAATAAAAGATTGAGCCGAAAGCCCGACGCGCCCATGAAAAGGCGCGGAATGCCCAAATTATATTATGAAATAAAAAATACCTCTGTCGATGTGACAGAGGTATTTTTTTATTTTGTTGCAGGGTAAACGTTGTTTTCTTTGTTTGTATCTGCCATCATTTGTGATGGGTCAATGATAATTTGTTTTACTTTTTTACCTGCTGGAATTGTAAAGTTATAGGTTGGTTGTGCCCATTCCCATGCTTGTAATACGTTGCGTTTGTATTGTTTGTATGGGTTCTCTTTATTCCAACGCATTAATGTGTTTGAGATGTAGTAAGTTTCAACGCTATCGTCTTCAAAAACTACAAAAATATCTAACGGCATTGGCATTCGACCAACTCTTTCTAAAGTTATGTTTGTGCCTTTTGTTGTATTTTCAACTGTTTTAATTCCGTAATCAATTGTGTTTGTGGTTTGTGTCCACTCGGTTAAATACCAGTCTAATGTTGCACCAGAAACTTTTTCGGCAGTGCGTTTAAAGTCGTTTGGTGTTGGGTGTGTAAATTTATAATCGTTATAGTACTGTTGTAATGTTTGCATCATTTTGTCGTTTCCGATGATGTAACCTAACTGTGTTAAAAAGATTGCTCCTTTACTGTACGCAGAAATGCTGTAAATTGTGTTTAAATCAAAGCGATCTGCGTGAGTAGATTGTGGTTGCTCTTTCCCTGTACTAACCATGTAAAAGTAGTTGTTGTACATGGATTGGAATGGATTTTCGTCTTCTTGATATTTCTTCTCCATGATTTGAGAAACAGCTAAGTCCGAAATGAAAGAGGTAAAACCTTCGTCCATCCAAAAATGTTTTCCTTCGTTTGTAGCTAAGTTGTGCTGAAACCACATGTGCGCTAACTCGTGGGCTGTAACGCCAATTAAACTTGCTGAGCTGCGATTTCCGGTAATTAAAGTAGCCATTGGATACTCCATTCCACCATCACCACCTTGAATTACAGAGTACTGTTTGTATGGATATTCGCCAATATTTTCGTTAAAGAATTTTAATAAATCTGCTGTTTTAGGTTGTAATAATTTCCAACGCTCAGAGTATTCTTTATCTTTTTTATAGAAAAAGTGTAGCTCCACATTGTTTGGACCTAAAATCATATCGTGTGCAAATTCATTATCTGCTCCCCAAGCAAAATCGTGCACGTTTGGTGCCACAAAATGCCAAGTTAATTTTTTTAATTTTTTAGGATGTTTTACTGTTACGTCTTTATCTTGGTAGCCGTGTCCAATTTCGTTTTTGTTTTGTAAATATCCTGTTGAACCGATTGTGTAGTTTTTATCAATTGATATTTTCACATCAAAATTACCCCAAACACCATGAAACTCACGTCCAATGTATGGGTCGGCGTGCCATCCTTCAAAATCGTATTCGGCTAATTTAGGATACCATTGCGACATTGAAAGTGCCACACCTTCGTCCGAATTACGTCCAGAACGACGAATTTGTAAAGGTACTTGTCCTTTAAAAGTCATGTCTAACTTTGTTTTAGCACCTGGAGCAAGAGGTTTCGCTAAATCAACTTCTAGTATTGTACCTACTACTTTATTGTTAACTTTTGTACCGTCTTGTTTTAACTCTAGAACGTTTATATAGCCAATTTCGTTAGGTTTTAAGGTAGATATTTTACTTTCTTTTACTGTTTTGTTATCTTTTGTAAAAGAGCGCACCATGCGTTTGTCGGGATCGCTTATGGTTTGTAATCTATAGTCCATTGCACTTCCTGGTTGAAAGGCATTAAAATATAAATGATAAAAAACTCTTTTTAGCGTGTCTGGCGAGTTGTTTGTGTAAACCAACTCTTGTTTTCCGTCGTACTGAAAGTTTTTTACATCCATATCAATATCCATTTTATAGTCAACGTGTTGTTGCCAATAGCCTGGATTTGGATTTTTTTGAGCAAATAGTGTTGAGGTACAAAGCACTATTGATAAAAAAATTCTTTTCATGTTAAGTATTTAAAAGTGAAATTTAAAAAAAAGCCACAAAACATTCATTCTGTGGCTTATATATTGGTAAACTAAGATAATTATTATTTTTTAGCTTTAGAAACTTTTTCAGCCTCAATTACTGCATTGTATAAGTTAATTATTTTACCAGATTTAGATAATTGGTTAAAAGGTTTTTTCTCTTTTTTCTCTCCAAATCTAACATCTTGTGTAAGCGTTATACCAGAATCCATTAAAACTTTTTTCACCTCAGCAGCTGTTAAGTTTGGATAGTATGAACGAATTACAGCAGCAACTCCAGCTGCGTTTGGCGAAGCCATAGATGTACCTTGTAAATATTCGTACTTGTTCTCTGGAGTAGTAGCGTAAATTTTAGCACCAGGTGCAAAAATATCTACATTTTGAGCTCCGTAGTTTGAGAAACCAGCAACCATACCTTCACCGTAAGTTGGGTTTAATGCACCAATAATCATAACGTTTGTTAGTGTTTCTGGTTTACCATCGTAAGAGTCAGAAGGGTATTTGTTTACCACATCTAAATCTTTAGAATCGTTACCAGCAGCAAATAAAACTAAAACATCTTTAGATTCTGCATATTTTAACGCATCCTGAACCCATTGTCTATTTGGAGAATAGTATTTACCAAATGAACCGTTAATAACTTTAGCTCCGTTATCTGCAGCGTAACGAATTGCTAAAGCAATATCTTTATCGTACTCATCACCATCTGGTACAGCACGTAAAGCCATAATTTTTACATTTCCGTTAGCAACACCATCACCACCAAATTCGTTACCGCGAGTTTGAGCAACAATACCAGCAACGTGAGTTCCGTGTTTTGCAGATGCAATTACTGGTCCTATTACGTCATTGTTTCCGTATTTTGTATCATTTAAATCTTCTGGATTATCACCTACAACAGTACGACCGTCAAATTCTAAATTTAAATGTGTTTTTAATTGTCCTTCGTAGTGTTTTTTCATCCCGTCGATTTGCTTAATGAAATCTGCGTAAGAAACGTTTGGTAAAATTCTAGTAAAAAAGTTTTTAGCTTCTGTTGTAGCAACGTCTGTAGCGTTTACTTTTTCAACATCGGCAGCGGTAATACCTTCTGTTTTACCTGTTGCTTTTTCGATAGCATTTTGTAAAGATTGAAGTTTAGCTACTTGAAATAATCCCGAGTTAGCTTCATCTAAATCAGATTTGTGCTCAATTAAAGCGCGTTGGTATTCTGGATCATTGGTATTTCCTTTTTTAAGAATACGAACATATTCCATATTTTCTGCGTCAGATTCTCCTAAAAAGTTCCATCCGTGTACATCATCTACATAACCGTTTTTATCGTCGTCTAATTGGTTTGCTTTATCCTTAGGATTAACCCAAATTGCTGGTTTTAAATCTTCGTGATTTACATCAATTCCAGAGTCAATGATTGCAACAATTACTTCTTTTGATTTTTTATCTTTTAATAATTCAGCATAAGCTTTGTCAACACTCATTCCAGGAACTGTATCTGTAACAAGGTCTAAATGACTCCAGCGTTTTAAATCGTTTTCAGCTAAAGGAGCATTTTTTAATGGTAATTTTTCGTACTTATCTGCATAAGTAGTAGGTAATTTTACCGTATTACAACTCGCTAAAGCAAGCGATAAAGCAGCGCAGATATAAAATGGTTTAAATGTTCTCATAATTATGAAAAGTTTATTACTTAAAAATTAGTGTTTAAATATACAATAAGTTTTTTTTATGTATAAGTAGTTAGTCTGCGAGATGATAAAAATGTTACTGAATGTCGCTGAATTTTATGATTTCTTTAAGTCTTACGCCTTTTTCAGTATGTTCTACAGTAATTACTTCGTTATAGGCATCGTGTTCTAAAATTAGATACCAATTTTCGGTAGCGGCTCTATTTAAAAAGTATTCTTTTTCAGATACAGTTAATAACGGTCTAGTATCGTAGCCCATAACATACGGAATAGGTAAGTGGCCTGCTGTTGCGACTAAATCGGCACAAAAAGCAATGGTATTGCCCTTGTATTTAAAAATAGGTAGCATTTGCTTTTCGGTATGACCATCTACAAATAAAATATCAAAACCTAATTCAGAATTTTCTAAATAATTAGTCTCCTTGCGGTTAATGAAGTTTAATTGTCCCGATTCTTGTATCGGAATTAAATTTTCTTTTAAGAAAGAAGCTTTTTCACGCGGATTTGGATGGATTGCCCAATTCCAATGATTTTCGTTAGTCCAATACTTTGCATTTTTAAAAGCAGGTTCGTATCCGGTTTTATCTTTATTCCAATTAATAGCTCCGCCCGAGTGGTCAAAGTGTAAATGGGTTAAAAAAACATCAGTAACATCATCGCGATAAAAACCATATTTTGCCAGAGATTTATCTAAGGTATGACTTCCCCAAAGCGAGTAAAATCCAAAAAACTTTTCGGATTGTTTGTTTCCCATTCCGGTATCAATTAAAATCAGCTTTTCTCCATCTTCTATTAACAAACAACGTGCGGCTAAATCAATTAAATTATTTTGATCTGCCGGATTGGTTTTGCTCCAAATTGTTTTAGGAACAACGCCAAACATAGCGCCACCATCAAGCTTAAAATTTCCGGATTCAATTGGGTATATTTTCATGATTTGTTTTAAAAATTAGTATTTGCGAAGTTCGAAGGTAACAAAAACAATAAAATTAGGCCATTATAATAGAAAATAATTATCAAATCATTAGTTATAAAAATGTTAGCTTTTAGATAAAGTCCTTTTTTTATAATATCTTTGCAAGATAATAAAACTTAGAAACCAAAAAATACCATGATAAAAGTATCAGAATCAGCTGCTAAAAGAGCGAAAATGTTGATGGAAGACGAAGGCTTTAATCCAGAAACAGATTTTATTAGAGTAGGTGTAAAAAGCGGTGGATGTTCAGGTTTAGAATATGAATTGAAATTTGACAACGCAACATCAGAAGAAGATAAAATTTTTGAAGATGCTGGCGTTAAAATCGCTGTAGATAAAAAAAGTTTTTTCTATTTAGTTGGAACTACGTTAGAATATTCGGGTGGTTTAAACGGTAAAGGCTTTGTTTTTAACAATCCTAATGCATCAAGAACTTGCGGTTGCGGGGAGAGTTTTTCGCTATAATTCCTAGTCGTTAGACTAAAAATATATACAAATTGTTTGGTTTTGTTCTCACTAGAAACTTAAACTTTTTAATTTAAAACTTATGAGTAAGTATACTGAAGAAGAATTAAAGAAAGAATTAGAAACTAAGGAATATGAGTACGGCTTTTATACTGATTTAGAAGCTGAAACATTTCCTATAGGTCTAAACGAAGATATCATCCGTGCTATTTCTGCTAAAAAAGAAGAACCAGAATGGATGACAGAATGGCGTTTAAACGCGTTTAGAGTTTGGCAAGAAATGATTGAACCAGAATGGGCGAACGTAACTTACGAAAAGCCAGATTTTCAGGCAATATCATACTATTCTGCGCCAAAACAAGCAGATCCAAATAAATCTTTAGATGATGTAGATCCAGAACTTTTAGAAATGTACAAAAAGTTAGGAATCTCTATCGAGGAGCAAAAACGTATGAATAATATTGCAATGGATATTGTAGTAGATTCAGTATCGGTTGCAACGACGTTTAAAGAAACTTTAAAGGAAAAAGGAATCATTTTCTGTTCTATTTCTGAGGCGATTAAAGATCATCCAGAATTAGTTCAAAAATATTTAGGAACAGTTGTACCAACAACAGACAATTTTTATGCAGCATTAAACTCGGCAGTTTTCTCTGACGGATCGTTTTGTTACATTCCAAAAGGAGTGCGTTGTCCTATGGAATTATCTACATATTTCCGTATCAACCAAGCAGGAACAGGTCAGTTTGAACGTACGTTGTTAATTGCTGATGAAGGTTCGTATGTTTCCTATTTAGAAGGTTGTACAGCACCATCACGCGATGAAAACCAATTACACGCAGCGGTAGTTGAATTAATTGCTATGAACGATGCTGAAATTAAATATTCAACCGTACAAAACTGGTTCCCTGGTGATAAAGAAGGTAAAGGTGGTGTTTTTAACTTTGTAACAAAACGTGCATTGGCAGAAAAAAATGCAAAGGTTTCTTGGACACAGGTTGAAACAGGTTCGGCTGTAACATGGAAATATCCATCATGTATCTTAAAAGGCGATAATTCGGTTGGTGAGTTTTACTCAATTGCTGTTACAAACAATTACCAACAAGCCGATACAGGAACTAAAATGATTCACTTAGGTAAAAACACAAAATCTACGATTATCTCTAAAGGTATTTCTGCCGGAAAATCGCAAAACTCTTACCGTGGATTGGTAAAAATTGGTCCACGTGCCGAAAATGCGCGTAACTTTTCACAATGCGATTCTTTATTAATGGGTAACGAATGTGGTGCACATACTTTCCCGTATATCGAATCTCAAAATTCTACGGCAAAGTTAGAGCACGAAGCTACAACAAGTAAAATTGGAGAAGACCAAATTTTCTACTGTAACCAACGTGGTATTCCAACAGAAACAGCAATTGCATTAATCGTAAACGGATTCTCGAGAGAAGTTTTAGATAAATTACCAATGGAATTTGCTGTAGAAGCTAAGAAATTATTAGAAATTTCGTTAGAAGGTTCGGTTGGTTAATAATTAGTTTCAGGTTTAAAGTTTAAAGTTGTTTATTATGGCTACAATAAAAAGATTTGAAGATTTAGATATTTGGCAAGAAGCTAGAAAACTAAGTAAAGAAATTATTGAAATAGCGAATACAACAGATTTAAAAACAGACTTTAAATTTAAGGAACAAATTAAATCTTCCGCTGGTTCTGTTATGGATAATATAGCAGAAGGTTTTGAAAGAAACGGAAATTTAGAATTTCGTCAGTTTTTATCCATTGCCAAAGGATCAGCCGGAGAAACAAGATCACAGATATATCGCTTATTCGATTCTAACTATATAGATAGTCAAAAGCTAAGCCATTTGGTTCAAGCGTATGAAAATCTAAGTGGAAAAATAAGCAACTTTATTAGTTATTTAAATAAAAATGATTTTAAGGGAACTAAGTTTCAAAACCTTAAACTTTAAACTTATAAACTATGTTAGTAATTAAAAATCTACACGCTAGTGTTGAAGATAAAGAAATATTAAAAGGAATTAATCTGGAAGTTAAAGCTGGAGAAGTTCACGCAATCATGGGACCAAACGGTGCCGGAAAATCTACGTTATCAGCTGTAATTGCTGGTAATGAAAACTTTGAAGTTACTGAAGGAGAAATCGTATTAGACGGAGAAGAATTAAATGAATTAGCTCCAGAAGAAAGAGCACACAAAGGGGTTTTCTTATCGTTTCAATATCCAGTAGAAATTCCTGGTGTTTCGGTTACAAACTTCATGAAAACAGCAATTAACGAATCTCGTAAAGCAAAAGGTTTAGAAGATATGCCGGCTAACGAAATGTTGAAGTTAATTAAAGAAAAATCGGAGTTATTAGAAATCGATCGTAAATTCTTATCTCGTTCATTAAACGAAGGATTTTCTGGTGGTGAGAAAAAACGTAACGAAATTTTCCAAATGGCCATGTTAGAGCCTAAAGTAGCAATCTTAGACGAAACAGATTCTGGTTTAGATATCGACGCATTACGTATCGTTGCAAACGGAGTTAACAAGCTTAAGAACGAAAACAACGCAGTAATCGTAATTACACACTACCAACGTTTATTAGACTATATTGTTCCTGATTTTGTACACGTATTACACGATGGTAAAATCGTTAAAACTGGAGGTAAAGAATTAGCTCTAGAATTAGAAGAAAAGGGGTACGATTGGCTTAAATAATAACGTTTTATTAGTTTAAAGTTCTACGTTCAAGGTTCAAAACCTTAAACTTCAAAACCTTAAACTTTAAACATGAATAAACATGGAATTAAAAGAAAAATTATTATCATCTTTCTTAGCTTTCGAACAAAAAGTAGACATCAATACAGATTTACACGACATTCGTAACGAAGCTCTAAAGGTGTTCGAAAATAAAGGTTTTCCAACCAAAAAAGAGGAAGCGTGGAAATACACTTCGTTAAATGCAGTTTTAAATAACGAATTCGCTATTTTACCTAAAAACGAAGAAGCTGTTGATTGGAAAGATGTAAAACAATACTTTTTAAACGATGTAGATACTTATAAAGTGGTATTTATTAATGGTGTGTTTTCGTCTCATTTATCATCAACTACACATGATGGTTTAGATGTTTGCTTAATGTCGTCGGCATTAACTAAGCCTAAATACAAAATGATTATTGATACGTATTTTAATCAAGCAATCGATAAAAACGATAGCCTTACAAACCTAAATACAGCTTATGCTTTAGAAGGTGCGTATATTAACATACCAAAATCAACAGTTGTAAAAAAACCAATCGAGATTTTATATTTCACAACAGGTTCACAAGCAACTTTTGTTCAGCCTCGTAACTTAATTATTGTAGGTGAAAATGCACACGTTCAAATTATGGAGCGTCATCAAAGCTTAACAGAATCTACGGTTGTAACAAATGCGGTGACTGAAATTTTTGCTGCAAAACGTGCTATTGTAGATTATTATAAATTACAAAACGATGCGCAATCTGCTAATTTAATTGATAATACTTTTATCGTTCAAAAGCAAGAAAGCCGCGTTTCTGTTCACACATTCTCGTTTGGTGGAAATGTTACACGTAACAACTTAAACTTTTACCAAAGAGGAGAACGTATCGATTCTACATTAAAAGGAATTACAATTATTGGAGATAAGCAACACGTAGATCACTTTACATTAGTGAACCACGAACAGCCAAACTGCGAATCACACCAAAACTACAAAGGTATTTTTGATGATCGTTCAACAGGAGTTTTCAATGGTAAAATTTATGTAGATAAAATCGCACAAAAAACGGATGCTTTCCAACAAAATAACAACATTTTGTTAACCGATAAAGCAACATTAAACACAAAACCGCAATTAGAAATTTTTGCTGATGATGTAAAATGTTCTCACGGATGTACAATTGGTCAGTTAGACGAAACAGCAATGTTTTACATGCAACAACGTGGTATCCCTAAAAAAGAAGCACGTGCCTTGTTAATGTACGCCTTTACAGACGAGGTTTTATCATCCGTTAAAATAGATGACTTAAAACAAAAATTAGCTCGTGTAATCGCTAAAAAACTTGGCGTAAACATGGGATTCGAAATATAACTTCCATACAACATACAAAAAGAGTCTTAGCCAATGGTTAAGGCTCTTTTTTATTGCCTTTGGGCGTTACCTGCACAAAAACTCCTCCCGTCGTTTTTTACAGGTCGCGCTGTCCGCACTCGCAATTTTTCCATTGCATTACAAAATGTGCTCAAACAAATGCTCCCATCGCTAACGCAAAAAAAAAAACGAGGCTTTTATAAGCCTCGTTTTATTTCTTTTATCTAGTTGTAAAAGTTTATATTTACTTGGTTTTATTTTGTTTTTTTGACTAATTTTTTTTTTAAAAAAAAACTAATATAAAGATATTAAACCATAAAAATTAAATATTTAAAACTATAGCTCTTTGGTTTTTAAACAAACCAGTTTTACGTGTATTATGAAAACAAAAGTCCTACTATTTCTTCTTTATTTTAACTCTTGTTTTAGTCAAGCGTTTATAACTTTGGATAATGATACTCAAGATTTTATTGAAGATGTAAACTATTCTTTATTTTTTAACAAAAAATTAGTCTTTAAAAGTGTCACTAAAAACAAGGAAATAACGAAAATTCCATCCGAAATTGAATACGATTCAATTACTCTATCAAAGATAGATTTCCAAACTATAGGCTTGCCTAAAAACAACATAGATTCGATACTTTATTTACGTAAAAAAGCGACTTATTTAGACGAAGTGGTTGTTAGTGCCAAAAAAGAGAATTTAATAATTTTAGGCGAAACAAATCGTTTTGTAAAAAAACAGAGTAGACCAATAGTAAAAGAATTAGAATATGGAATACTTTTAAAAAATGAAAACCCACAAAAAGTATCAATAGATAAAATTGTTTTTTACACGGATAAAATTTACCATAAAACCGCCTACAAAATCAATTTTTATAATGTTGCTGAAACTTTACCAAAAAATGGCAATCAATTTATTACTTTTCGAGATTTAGTTTATTCCACAGACAGTTTAATTATCAATAAAAATGCTAGCTCTAAAAACGAAATTTTTTTTGAAACCGAATTGTTTTTAGAACCTTCTGCTACGTTATTTGTAACTATTGAGCTTTTAGATTACTATGATGAAAGTGATACTATAATAAACCCTACTATCGAAAATAGTACGAAACTAAAATTTCAAATGTCTACTAAAGAAAATTATTATTCTAGAATGAGTGATTTTTTTACCAAGAAATTGTCGGATAATCTTTTTAATATAAACGTATTGATTAATTACGATTATGCGAATCAATTTTTTAAGAAGCCTCATAAAAGTATGCTTGTTACACCTGCCATTTTATTATACGGCAAGAAAATAAAAGATTAAAGACTTTATGTAACATAGTTTTTAAGAACTTTTGGATCAGGAATTACATTGAATTTTACATATTAAACCTAGAAGTTTATTTCGCTTTTTGGCGTTTGTGGCTTTTTAAAGCATCAAAAATGTTACTGTAGTAAGCTTATAAAAAAAGTGTCTCAACTTTTGTTGAGACTCTTTTTTGCGTTAGCGATGGGAGCGTTTGTTTGAGCTCCTTACGTAATGAAATGAAGTAAGAGCGAGTGCGGACAGCGCGACCCGCGGAATTTACTTTTTGTATTATTAGGAACTTTAACGCGGGTAACGCCCAAGTTTATAATTTGTAAATTTTTATTAGTTGTTATAAGTCTGTTGTATAGGTTTAATTGTCCGTACTTAGTGTTATGTGTTTTATTTAGAATTGCTTTAAATAGTTGTGAAAATATGCCTTATTAAATTCAATAATTCAGTAACTTTGCATAGTTAAATGGCAAATTTTGAGATAGTTGTTGTAAATTTGCATTAAAATAATTTGAGATGTTTGATATTCAGGCTATAAGAGCTGATTTTCCTATATTAAATCAAAAAGTTAACGGTAAACCATTAGTCTATTTTGACAATGGTGCTACATCACAAAAGCCTAAAATGGTTTTAGATGCAATAGAAAAGTATTATACAGAAATAAATGCTAATATTCATCGTGGTGTACATACGTTAAGTCAATTAGCAACAGATGCTTATGAAGAATCTCGTTTAAAAATCCAAAATCACATTAACGCAAAGCATTCACACGAAGTTTTATTCACCGCTGGTACAACCTTTGGAATAAACCTAGTAGCAAATGGTTTTGCACAAATATTAAAAGCAGGCGATGAGATTATCGTTTCAGAACTAGAACATCATTCTAACATTGTACCATGGCAATTTGCTTGTCAACGTTCGGGAGCTACTTTAAAAGTAATTCCAATGGATGACAATGGAGTTTTAGATATGCAAGTTTTTGATTCGTTAGTAAATAAAAACACTAAAGTTGTAGCCGTAAATCATATTTCAAATGCTTTAGGCATTATCAATCCAATTGAATATATTATTGAAAAGGCGCATCAAGTAGGCGCGGCTGTTTTAATTGATGGAGCACAATCAACACCACACTTAAAGCCAGATGTTCAAGCTCTAGATTGTGATTTTTATGCTTTTTCTGGACATAAAATTTGTGGACCAACAGGAACAGGAATTTTATATGGAAAAGAAGAGTGGTTAAATAAACTACCACCTTACCAAGGCGGTGGTGAGATGATTAAAGAGGTAACTTTTGAGGAAACTACCTACGCAGAATTGCCTCATAAATTTGAAGCAGGAACACCAAATATTGCTGGTGGTATTGCTTTAGGATATGCAATTGATTATTTAAATCAGGTTGGTTTTGATAATATTGCAGCATACGAACAAGAATTACTAGATTATGCTACCGAGCAATTATTACAAATTTCGGGGCTAAAAATTTACGGAAATACTAAAAATAAAGCTTCTGTAGTTTCATTTAATATTGACGGAATACATCCGTATGATATAGGAACAATTGTCGATAAAATGGGAGTAGCTGTTAGAACGGGACACCATTGTGCACAACCTATAATGAAACATTTTAACATTCCGGGTACTGTTCGTGCTTCGTTTATGTTTTATAATACTAAAGAAGAAATTGATATCTTAGTACAAGCCGTAAAAAAGGCACAAATGATGTTATCATAAAATTATAACCACCCAAATCTACTATTATGAAATACATTTTTACTATTGCAATGTGTTTAGCTAGTTTATTAAGCTGTAATTCTACCAAAAACACGGAGGACACAAATAAACCTAGTGTATCAAACAAAACATTACAACCTTTACCAAATACAATTGAGGTTGAAACTGTAGCTCGTGGTTTATACAAAAATGTTGTAATCACTAACGGGATAGCAATTTTTAAAGCTGACAGAACAGATGTTGGAACTACTGTAAAGCTAACAAAAGAGCAATTACAAGCCTTAAAATTAGCTTATAATGAGTTTGAACTGGATAGAATAAACGAATACTTATCAACCACAGAAAAACGCTTTAGCGATGCTTCTGCGGCTTCATCCATAAAAATAATTAATAATAATGTTGAATATGTATCAAACGATTTTGATACCTCAAATCCACCGATCGAGTTTTCGACATTAATAAAAACTATTGGTACTTTTCTACCAAAAAAATAAAAATGACAATTCAGGAAATACAAGAAGAAATCATTGATGAATTTTCAATGTTTGACGATTGGGACGAACGTTTTCAATACGTAATTGATTTAGGTAAAACCTTGCCTTTAATTAACGAAGCCTATAAAACGGAAGACAATACCATAAAAGGTTGCCAATCTAAAGTTTGGGTTCACGCCGAAATACAAAACGATAATGTGGTTTTTACTGCGGATAGTGATGCAATTATTACCAAAGGAATCATTGCTATTTTGGTTCGCGTTTTTTCAAATCAAAGCCCTAAAGCTATTTTAGATGCCAACACAGATTTTATCGATCAAATTGGATTAAAAGAACATTTATCGCCAACTCGTGCTAACGGATTGGTATCAATGATTAAACAAATTAAAATGTACGCTCTAGCTTTTGAAGCTAAAAAATAACAAGTTATGGAACAATATAACGATACCGTAAATTTAGGAGAAGATGTTGTAAGAGTTTTAAAAACAATTTACGACCCAGAAATTCCAGTAGATATTTATGAACTAGGATTAGTTTATGATGTTTTGATTAATGAAGATAACGATGTTAAAATTGTTATGACATTAACTTCGCCAAACTGCCCAGTTGCCGAGACATTACCAGCAGAGGTTGAAGAAAAAATTGCTAAAATTGAGGCTGTAAACTCTTGTGAAGTTGAGATTACTTTTGATCCACCTTGGGATAAAGAATTAATGAGTGAAGAGGCTAAACTTGAATTAGGAATGCTTTAATTTATGGAAGAAATTGTAAATAAAGTAGCCAACAGTTCTTTAGAGGTTTTTGATTTAGAAGATTACTATCCAAAACAAGAAATGGTTACGTTTGATATTGCTCAGTTTCTTTTTGAAGGATTTTTATTGAAAGAAAAAGATTTTAGAGCACAATTAAAAGATTTTGATTGGAATCAATTTCAAGATAAATACGTGGCTCTACATTGCTCTACAGATGCAATTTTACCGGCTTGGGCTTTTATGTTAACAGCAAGTTATTTAAAGCCCGTTGCAGTAAAAGTTGTACAAGGTGATATAAAAATGCTTAAAAACGGTATTTATCAAGATGTTATTGCGAATATTGATTTTTCTTTTTATCAAGATAAACCTGTAATCATTAAAGGTTGTTCAAAAAAGCCAATTCCAGAAGAGGCTTACGTTATGGCTATACAAGAAATGCAACAAGTTGCACGCTCGATTATGTTTGGTGAAGCTTGTTCGGCAGTGCCAATTTTTAAAAGAAAATAAAATACATATAATAAAATACGGTTTTAAATGTTATGATTTAAAACCGTATTTTATTTATGAGAAAATTAGTGTTAAGTATTTTAGGAATTTTTTTATTTCAAAACGCACAAGCTCAAGAAGCAACTGTTGCAATAGATTCTGTGTCGAATTGGAAAAAAGGAGGAACCTTTACTTTTTTATTTAATCAAACTGCTTTTAATAACGATTGGATGGCAGGAGGAACCTCGTCTATTGCGGGTAATGTGAACGTAAATTACGATATAAATTACGCCAAAGGAGATTGGACTTGGGATACAAAATTTATTGGAGCATACGGACAAGCCAAATTAAAAGGAGACGGAGCTAAAAAAACAGACGATCGAATAGATTTAAATTCGGTTTTAGGTAAAAAGGCAAAAGGAAATTGGTATTACTCTTTAATGTTTAATGCTCGTACGCAATTTGATTCAGGCTTTGATCCCGATGGAGTTAAGATTTCGCATTTTTTTTCTCCAGCATTTTTTCAGTTAGGTCCTGGTATGTTGTGGAAAAAATCGGATAACCTTAAGGTTAATATTTCACCATTAAACTCCAAATTGGTTGTGGTACATGATGAGTTTACCTTATTAGGCTCTTCGTACGGTGTAGAGCAAGGTAAAACCACTCGATATGAATTGGGAGCGGCAATAAATGCGTATTATAAATTTGATTTGTTTGAGAATGTATCAATGGAAAATATTTTAAATTTATATTCTAATTATTTAGAAGATCCTAAAAATATTGATATCGATTATCAAATGAATATCGCAATGAAAGTGAATAAATATATAACAACGAATATCGCTTTTCAAGCAATTTATGATGACAATGCTAGAAAGGCTTTTCAAATCAGACAACTTTTTGGTTTAGGCCTTAATTATAATTTTTAAATTAAAATAGAAGCCCCGTATACAGTTTAGTATCGGGGCTTATGTTGTTTAATTAACCATTATTTGGGCAAAAATTACGATTCTTTTTATCTATTGTTTTTTAAGAAAATACTTTCCGTTATCCGGAACGTCTGTTTTTTCTGGTGCAATAAATTCTTTACCATCTCTATCTAAAGGAATAATTCCTTCTTCAACAAGTAAAAATTTTCTTCCATCACCCGCGGTGTCCAATTCAAACATTTTGTTAGGC
>CANRKI010000014.1 GCA_947631175.1 uncultured Flavobacterium sp. | reverse complement strand
GATTTACTCTCTTATTTTTTTGTGCTGTCAATTCAATATATCAATGAACTTAATCTCTTTATTTATCGCGTCTCAGGCGTTGTTCCTGATTGCGGATGCAAAAGTAAGAAGTCTTTTTTTAACCACCAAATCTTTTTTGAAAAAAATTTCTTTCTTTTTTCGACTTACTCGAGTTATACTCGCAAATCGAAGATTTTGATAGTTACATTATGTGTTTGAACTTCTTTTCACAAACCAGATATTATTCCTTGTTTGCGAGTGCAAAGATAGACCCTTTTTTCACCAACTTCCAAACTTATTTTTGCCTTTTTTGTAAAGTTTTTTTTAGTTGACTTGTTTTGTGGAGATTACAGAAAAAAGATTATAGAGAATAGAGAATAGAAAATAGATATGAGTAATGAGATATGAGAATTATGCTTTCGGGGGAAATTTGTTCTCTGACTACTGATTACTGAAAACTATTCGCACTTCGGCTTTGATTAGCGGGCGTGACGGAAAAAGAAGAAAGATTATAGAAAATAGATAGGAGTAGTGAGAGATGAAAACTATGCTTTCGGGTGAAATTTGTTCTCTGACTACTGATAACTAAATATTGCTTGCTTTTTGCGTGAGGGATTGAAGCTTTGTTTGAGCACATTTTGAAACAAAGTGGAAAAATTGCGAGTGCGGAAAGCCCGACGACACGGTTTTAATGGAAAATACTCAGCGTTTGGTATTAAGTTGGCTTGAAAAGTATACTATTATATATACGTAATGTAGTGGCGGCACGCCCAAATTTTTTAATCTTTTGTTATTATTAAGGGGAAGTTGATGAAATTTAATTATTATATTTGCAAAAATTAGTTTTTTAAGATGAAAAATTTTATTGAAGAAGTGACTTGGAGAGGAATGCTCCACGACGTAATGCCAGGCACAGAGGAACATTTGATGGAGCAAATGCGTGTTGCGTATGTGGGGATTGACCCAACTGCGGATTCATTACATATTGGTCACTTGGTGAGTGTGATGTTGTTAAGACATTTTCAGCTTGCTGGACATAAGCCGCTAGCTTTGGTTGGTGGTGCGACGGGTATGATTGGTGACCCTTCTGGTAAATCGACGGAGCGAAATTTGTTAGATGAGGCCGCTTTACGTCATAATCAAAATGCGATTAAAGCGCAATTGTCTCGATTTTTAGATTTTGAATCGGATACAGCAAATGCTGCTGAATTGGTGAATAACTACGATTGGATGAAAGAATTTTCTTTCTTAGACTTTATTCGTTCTGTAGGAAAACACATTACGGTGAATTATATGATGGCGAAAGATTCTGTGAAGAAACGTTTAAACGGAGAGGCTCAGGATGGAATGTCGTTTACGGAATTTACGTATCAATTATTACAAGGTTACGATTTTTTACATTTATATAAAGACAAGTCGTGTACGTTACAAATGGGTGGATCTGACCAATGGGGAAATATTACTACGGGTACAGAATTAATTCGTCGTATTGGTAATGGTAAGGCTTATGCTTTAACTTGTCCGTTAATTACTAAAGCAGACGGAACTAAGTTTGGAAAAAGTGAGGTGGAAATATTTGGTTGGATGCTAACCGTACGTCGCCATACAAATTTTACCAATATTGGTTAAACACAAGTGATGTTGATGCTGAAAAGTACATTAAAATTTTTACTTTTTTAACTAAAGAGGAAATTGAAGCTTTATTAGCAACACATAACGAAGCGCCGCATTTACGTGAGTTACAGAAAAAATTAGCTGAACAAGTTACTATTATGGTTCACGGTCAAGAGGCGTTAGACACTGCAATTAACGCATCGGCTGCATTTTTTAATCCAAGTATGGATGCTTTACGCGCTTTAGACAACCAAACGTTAACTGAAGTTTTTGAAGGAATTCCGACAGCGGAGTTACCAAAATCTGAAATTGAAGCTGGGTTAGATATGATTGCTGCTTTAGCTGCTAAAACTAACTTTTTGGCTAGTAATAGTGATGCACGTAGAGAATTGAAACAAAACTCTATTTCTGTAAATAAAGAAAAAGTTGGTGAAGATTATATGATTGAAGCCAAAGATTTAATTAACGATACATTTGTGTTGGTACAAAAGGGTAAAAAGAACTACTTTATTATTAAAGCCGTTTAATATACCATTAGGTTACAACCACGAATATCCGAATTATCAAAACGTCCCAACACTTCGAAAGAATGGTTGGGATATTTTTTTCCCAAATCTTGCGTAGCAATAAACGAGCACGAGTTGTAGTTTGCCAAATCAATTACGTTAATTCCGCCGGTTTTACCATCGGCAACATACGAGAATGGATCTTCGGTATCACGCATCAAAACTTCCATATACGGTGGACATTCGAAAATACCGTCACCAAGAGAATAAGCTTGCGAAAGTAATTCGGTCATTCCATATTCGGAATGAATAGCAGAAACCCCAAAACCATTGGTTAATATTTGGTGCAACTCTTCGCGAATCATTTCTTTACGGCGTCCTTTCATTCCTCCTGTTTCCATAATGATGGTGTTTTTTAGGTTGAATTTTTTTATTTCAACTAAATCTAATAAGGCATAAGTAACACCAATTAAAAGCACATTTTGCCCGTCGTTGTCAAGGTTCTCTAACGTTTGAATTAGTTCTTGATAATTGTTTAAATAAAAACCACTTTGTGGTTGATTTGAAGCTTCGATTAAATCGTTCACCATGTAAATTAATGATGAGCCATCACGCTCTAAGTAGGAAGGTAAAAGTGCCAAAACCACATAATCTTCGATATTACCATAAAATTGACGAAAAGTAGTTCGAAAACTTTCTTGGTAAAAACATAAATCTGTAACATGATGTTTAGAGGTTATTGTACCAGTTGTCCCACTACTTGTAAAAGTTGTTACAATTGGATTGGTATTAGAAACCACATGATGTGATTTAAAAAACTGAATGGGAAGAAAAGGAATATCTAAAATACGTTTAACATTTTCGGGCGATTTTTTTAACAAGTCGCAATATTGACGATACACGAAATTATTTTCGTACTGGTGACGAAATGTTTTCATGGTTAATTTTTCGAATTCTTTTTTTGTTGCGATTGAGAAAATATCTTGTGGAATCAAAGCTTATGTATTTAGAGGACAAAGTTACAAAATAGTATAAAGAAAAAAAGGAGTAATTCTGAATAGAAAAACTCCTTTTATAAAATTATTTTTTTATGAATTTATGTTGTCCAAATTTTGGTGTTCTCAATAAATACATACCAGATGCTAATTGGCTAACATCAATATTTGTTTCGTTTTTATAACTACCAACTTTAACACCTTGAACAGAAAATATCTCAACATCAGTATTTTCAGTAAAATTTAATATTTGATTTGCTGGGTTAGGATATATTTTAAATTTAGACGTATTAAAATCATCAACACTAGCAGTTGCTGGTAAAACACGTCCATAAAAAGTATAAGTACATATATTATTTGGATAGTACGAAGTTGTGGTAGTGAAACTGCCTGTATAATCACCCGCCGGCAAACCGTACTTTAAACGAACAACATATGTTCTTGTCGAACCTAAATTTTGAACTATTGTTTGTCTAAAATCATCTTCTTGATTTTGCGAAATTTCAAAATCATCACTTATAGTTACAGTTGAGGAATAGTTTATTGTCATGGGTATCTGAAAGCCCACTAGACCAATATTAGGAGAGCCTGATGTTTCTCCTTCTACATAAACAAAACCTGGTGATTCAGGATCTGTGTATTGAGCCATTGGAAACCATGTCATTTGAATATTCCCTTCAATTGGAGAACAATTTTCTACTAAATTTTGAGAAAACCCTGCAAAAACAGAAAGTAAAGCGAATAAAAATATAATTCTTTTCATATGAAATAAATTAAAATTGTTTTAAATCAAATAAGTAGTTAAATAACTTTTATTTGTGTTAGAACTTTTGAAGAGTAATTTATTTATGAAGAATTAAATTTTTAGAATTTAATTACTTAACAATAAGCTTACGCGAAGCTGTTTTACCGTCTTGTGTTACTTTAACAATATAAACACCAGACTTTAAATTTGAAATATTTATAGTACGATCTGTTTTAGTTTTAAGAACTTGTTTACCGATTACGTCATAAATTTCGACAAATTTAGTGTGAGCAACGTCTGAAGTTACATTAAGAACATTTGTTGCTGGATTAGGAAAAATTGATAAACCAGCAATTTGATTATCAGTTACAGATGCCGTATTGTACTCGTTCCACTTTAAATTATCAATAACAAAATCTCTTAAACTAGTATCTGAACCGATGTTTTTAATTTTAATTTTAACACTTCCTGCTCTGTTAATGTCTGCAATACTAAAGTTATGAACAGTAGGATCTAAAGTATTTGTTTGACCAAAAGTTGGAGTAACACCGAGAGATGTTGTTGAATTGTCATTAGCGACTAAAAGCACTTCGATGTTTTTTTCACGATATGATTCAGCAGATGCTTTTCTATATTCAAAATAAATATCTTTTAAACCATCTGGAAAAGTGATTTCAATAAAAGAAGCTTGAGAATATCTTAAATGAATACCTTTACCAGAAATTGGATAATTAGGACTTGCATTACGTGCCATTTCGTAATAAAAGACAGGACCATTAGGGCTTGTAAACCCATAACTACCCCAGGAGTTATTTGAGGATGAATCGAACACAGCATTGTCAAATGTTTCTGTGTGCGTATAGGTTTGCGCATGAACTTGAAAAGTAAATAACGCTAATAAATAAAAGTAAATTTTTTTCATAGACATATTTGTTTATATATTTGAAGCTGATGATATTAACACATAAATTGCGCCATTTTTTTATTTTTATTAAATTAAGAAAAAAAAAAGATATTTCAAACAAAAATACAAAAAACAAAGTTAATGATATCACAAAAAAAGCAGATGTAGTAATTTACATCTGCTTTTTTATGATATTATCAAAATACAAACTTATTTAATAACTAATTTACGAGTAGCTAATTTACCATCTTGAGTAACTTTCATCATGTAAACACCCGCTTTTAAGTTTGCAACGTTAACAGTTTGTTCTGTAGTTGTTTTAACCACTTGTTTACCTAATACGTCAAAAATTTCAACGTTTTTAGCACCTAATAAGTCAGAAGAAATGTTAACTACATTGCTTGCAGGGTTTGGATAAATTTTTAAACCAGCGATGTTGTTATCTTTTACTGACAATGTTGTTCTTGGGGTTGGAGTTAAAGATTCAAAATCAGCTGCATTATTATTTGTATCTTGCGCACCCGCAGATTTTCTAACTGCAGCTAATGAATTGGATACAGCAGGAGCAGCACCAGAACCTTCAAAAATATTTGCAGTACCAACTCCTACAAAGTCTAAAATTGTAGCGTCACTTATAGCAGTAATAGCAACATCATCTGAAACTAACGCTATTTTAAAGTTAGTCCCTCCAATTAATAAAGGAGTAGCTGGAACCAAATCTGGTGTAGGTAGTGCTCCTGTAAGATTATTACCTTGTGCTTGTTGAATTAAAAAATATTGACCAGGTTGTAATGAAATTTCTGGTAAGACCTGGATATTACTATCACTAAAAGCACCTGTTGCAGAAGCGTATTGTAAAGTATGACCAGCAGCTAATGTAACAGTTTGATTACCTCTATTGTATAGTTCAACAAAATCGTGAGAATATACAGAACCATTATTACCACCTCCACCATAAACTTGGCTGATAACTATTTGCGCATTTGCTGAAAAAGAAAGTGCTAAAATTGCACCTAAAGAGTAAATTTTTTTCATTGTGATTGTTTTTAGATATATTCAGTACAAATATACAATTTTATCTTAAAAATAAGTTATAAAATAACATTGCATTAAGTTAACAAATTGTAAACAAAATGGTTGTTAAATAAAAAAAGGGCAATCTAAGATTGCCCTTTTAAAATCAAAAAGAATATTTAAAAGGTTATTCTAAACCGATTGTCCAACCTTGAGCCCAAGTAGGAACCCCGCCATTGTTACCTGCACCTTGTGCAGATTCAGATTCTGTAAACAATCCTGTTGGAGTTGCAGCAGATCCGTCTGTATTTGTATATTTAGCTTTTTCTGTTACATCTGCATCAAATTTAACATTAGTTAATTTTAATGTAGTACCTACAGCTGCTATAGTTTCATCGTGTTGTACATCTAAACCTCTTGCAAAAGATTTAATATATACATTGTCAAAAATACCATGAGTCCCTTC
Organism: uncultured Flavobacterium sp.; assembly: GCA_947631175.1. GTDB lineage: Bacteria > Bacteroidota > Bacteroidia > Flavobacteriales > Flavobacteriaceae > Flavobacterium. The sequence goes on along the minus strand of CANRKI010000014.1, from coordinate 30,263 downwards.
GCGTAATTTCATTGCTTGGTTTTCTGAACCTTGATCAGCAGCACCTAAACCTATTAAAGTTAAGTTTGTAATTGTTGGAGAAGATATTGGAGTTGCACTTCTATCGTTAGCGTTGCTATCTGCTTCAATTCCTCTATTTCCTCTACCTAAACCTTTTTTAGCATACCAATTCTCGTTATTTCCGTTCCATCCTTCAGTCCAGTCAAACTGATCGTCTTCGTTAGAAGTAGAAATTAAGTGACTTGTATCTACTGTACCACCAAACCATTCGAAACCATCGTCTGATCCTTCGTGAACTTGTACATATTCGATTGTAGTACCTTTACCTACACCAAACATAGATAAACCATTAAATTCTTTTTCTGAATTGTAAGCGAATCCAGAATATTCTATTCTTAAATATTTTATACTACCAGAGTTATCGTTTACATCTGTTCCACCGTAAGTTAATCCAGAAACTTCTGCCTGAGCTGTTGTTCCTTTATTAATTGGTGCTTTACCACAAATTACTAAACCACCCCAAGAACTTGGAGCTTGTGTAGGTGAAGTCATTACAACAGGATTTGTAGCCGTACCATTTACATAAATTTTACCACCCTGTTCAACAGCGATGTAAGAAATACCAGAAGCTTCGATACGTGTTCCTGCCTCAATAGTTAATACAGCACCATCTTTAACAATTAACTCACCTGTTAATGTATAAACGTTGTCACTCGTTAAAGTTTTACTTTCTGTAATTTCACCTCTTAATTCGTTAGCATCGTTTATAGATGTATCAACAGAATCATCATCACTAGAGCATGATGGAATAGTTACAGCCATTACAGCTAATAAAGTAACTCCTAATAAATTTCTTAATTGTTTTTTCATTGTGTTGTTCTTAAGTTTTTGTTGTACAAATTTGATATTTTGAACAGAGAAAAAGGTTAGCTAAATATTTTTAAATTCTTAAAAAAATATAAATGTTATGTAAGTTTATTGTAAACAAAAAGACCTTATGTTAACATAAGGTCTTTTTACAACACACTTTAAAAAACATAACTTAGTCCTAAGCTTACACCACTCCCCTTGGTGAAAGATCCTACTTGTATATCTCTGTCCGAGTTTTCTTGAACTCGTTCTATTTTAGGGTTTAATATATTTTTAGCGTTTAGAGAAACCGAAAGGTTTTTGTTAAGATTTGATTTTAAAACAAAATCTAACGTTCCAAAACCTTTATCAACTAAGTTTCCTTTATTTTCTGTTCCTAAAGCATATAATCTGTCTGAAAAATAGTTATACGCAACGGTTGCTAAAATATTTTTATCGTTTTTAAATTCTTTAAAATAACTTACATCTGCATTTAAAATTAAGTCTGATGCACCTGTAAATCCAGCTTTATCATTAGTAAGATTGATATTGTAATCGGTTTCATTTCTTACCTTTTCAGAATTTAACTCTTGGTCTGTTTTCATGTAAGAAACGTTTAATCCAGCCGAAAGTTTGTTTTCTTTTTCACTTGCAAAATCGATGATATTTTTGCGTGCCTCAACTTCAATTCCGTATACATAACCGTAATCTCCAGTGTTTATGTAAGAGATATCATTAGTAGAAGAAGCTAGTGTGATTTCGTTAATTGGATTTTGAATGTATTTACCAAAAGCGGTTACCGATAACAACTCTGAAGTTGTTGGGAAAACCTCCCATTTTAAATCTACATTATAATTGTCAGACGCGTATAAATAAGGGTTACCAACTTTAATTTCGGTTACATCTTCATAAATAAACAAAGCTCTTTCTTTAAACTGAGGCAATGTATATGTTTTACTTGCTGCAAAACGTAAATTTTGATTTGATTTTAACGCGTACTTTAATACTAAACTTGGTAAAAATGCTTGTTTAGAAAGGCTGTTGCTTCCTTCACGAGAACTTAATTGCGTTAACCATGTTACATCTTGAGAAATATTTTCGAAACGTGCACCAATTACTGCGTCTAACTTTTCGTTTATTTTATAAGATAAATTAGCAAATCCGGCATGAATTATTTGTTCTCCTGTATAAAATTGAGGTGTATTACGACCGTTGTAAGTTCTGATATCAAACAATCCATTACTTAAATTTTGTTGATTAAAAAAGGCATCGTAATCATACATATTAGCTACTTGACTAATTGAGTTGATACGGAAGTTGTATTGAGTTGCATTAAAATCTCTGTTTTTAATTCTTCCGTTATAACCTACTGTTAATTTACCTTTGTACTGGTCTTCGTTTTTAGCGAATTTATACGTTGCTGATACATTTCCTGCAATTTCATCTTCTGTTAATTCCTGAAAGTAACGGTGATTATCTGTTGCAGAGTTAGTTACAAAAACATAATCATCAATATTAGGTCTATAAACTAACGTTTGTTGCGAACGGTCTGGCATATAGCCATTTACTTTATTATAAGATCCTGCCCAATTTAAATCTAACCTTTCTGATAATTCGTGCTTACCAAGTAATTGATGAATGTGTAATTGGTTTTGACGGAAAGTTGAACGTGTAATAACTCCTTGCCCGTTATCTGCAATATCACGAATGTATCCTTTATAAAAATCAGTTCCTAAGTTAGAGGAATTGATAAACATATAATTGTAAGCTATTTGATTTTTATCGTTTATTTTATAACCTAAGTTAGCCATAGCTGTTGTGTTGGTATTGTAGCTATAAACCTCCTGATTTAAATCTTTTAAAAAATCGCCTTGCGCTTGTGCAGATCGAATGTAACCATCTTTATAACCATATCCATTACTAATACTTGCTGTTGCAAAAGCACTAATTTTACCGTGATTTCCTACATTAAATGATTTACCTGCTTTGATACCAACATTTCCCGCTACCGGATTTTGACTATCGTAATTTAAAGATCGACCAAAAGTAAAGTTGCGTAAAGAACTCGATTGCGGATTTTTATATCCATTAAATCCAAATTCGTTGTATCCTTTTGCCATGTAAAATTTATTTTGACCTATGGCATTTGTATTTACGTTTGATCCTATTCCAACCTCTAGAAAAGGTTTTCCCGTAAAGTTTTTAGAAACAATATCGATTGATGCCCCACCAAAATCACCAGAAAGAGAGGAATTGTATGTTTTATCTATCGAAATAAGTTCGATTATATCAGTAGAAAACAATCCTAACTCAACATTTTTTAATTCAGGATCGTTAGAAGAAATAGGCAATCCGTTTAAAAAACTCGAATTGTATCGGTCGCCTAAACCGCGAACATAAATTTGACTTGAACCTTCGGTTTTTTGAACTCCCGAAACTTTGGCAACCGCAGCACTAGCATCACTAACTCCTTTACGGCTTAGCTCTTGCGCTCCAATATTTGTTTTAATCTCGACTGCTTTACGTTGTTCTGCCAACAAAGCTGTTTCTTTTTGTCTATTGGTTTCAACTTTAATCACCACATCTTCTAATTGATTAGACGCTGCATCTGCATGTAAAGTTTTATTGATTACTTTTTTCTCACCGGCTTTAACCGCAATTGATACTTCTTCTGTTTTATAACCTAAGTACGAAATTTGCACTACATAGGTTCCTGGATCTACAGTTAATGTAAAGTTTCCATCATCATTAGAGTTTACACCATTTGTCGAATTTTTAATAACAATAGATGCATAAGGTAAAGGAGCGTTATTAAATTCGGCGTCTAAAACTTTACCGGTAATTGTTGCCTTTTGTGCCCATCCAAAAAAACTGGATAGAAACAATAAAAGTGTGAAGAAATTTGTTTTCATAGTTGTGTGTTAAATTTTTATGCAAAGCAAGACCTTAATTTTTAAGTAAAAGTTAGATGTTATTTACCTTATCTTTTTCTTATCGTTAACATTATGTTACCATATTAAATAATTGTAAAGTCGGTATTTGTACAATAATTTAACGTAATTTTGAAACTAAAGAAACACTTAAGTATTAAAGTAGGATATGGATAATTCAGCTATCAAAATATTACTTGTAGACGATGAACCAGATATTTTAGAAATTGTAGGTTACAATTTAAAACAAGAAGGTTATAGCGTTTTTACTGCAGAAAATGGAATACAAGCTATCGAAAAGGCAAAATCTGTACAACCGCATCTTATTATATTAGACGTAATGATGCCTGAAATGGATGGGATTGAGGCTTGTGAACAAATTCGAAGAAATCCGGATTTACAAAATACAATTATTACATTTTTTACCGCTAGAGGTGAAGATTATTCACAAATCGCTGGATTTGATGCCGGTGCTGATGACTATATTGCAAAACCAGTTAAACCAAAGGTTTTAGTAAGCAAAATCAAGGCCTTATTACGACGATTAAATAACCAAAATACAGGTACAGACGAGCACAATAATCCGGATATTCTTATATTAGGAGATATTAAAATCAATAGAGAAGAATATAAAATTGTAAAATCTGGAGAGGAAATCATCCTTCCTAGAAAAGAATTTGAACTTTTTTATCTATTAGCTTCTAAGCCCGGAAAAGTTTTTAAACGAGAAGAAATTCTTGATAAAGTTTGGGGTAATGAAGTGATTGTTGGCGGAAGAACTATTGACGTTCACATTCGAAAATTACGCGAAAAAATTGGAGAAGAACTTTTTAAAACAATTAAAGGCGTAGGATATAAAATTGAAATTTAATAATGGCTGTTCGCTTAAAAAAATCTTATAAGTTCGCATTTTATTCCTCAACATACATCAGTTTTTTTGCTGGTGTATGCTTAATTTTATTGCACAATTACACTGCTGTTCAAGTTCCTTTAAAGTTCTCGATACTCTTTTTAATTCTGCTTTACACTTTTGCTTTTTTAGTATTACAATATCGTGTTGAAAATTTTATTTATAAAAGAGTTCAAAAAATATACAACCATTTAATTCTCTTAGATCCAAACAGTGCCAAAAAGCTGGAAATAAAAAACGACATGTCTACTTTATTAAAAGAGGTAGAAGAATTTACAAATACAAAAAAAACAGAAATTGATAATCTAAAAATTCAAGAAGAATACCGAAGAGAATTTTTAGGAAACGTAGCCCACGAACTTAAAACTCCTTTATTTACCGTACAAGGTTATTTGGAAACTTTGCTCGACGGAGCGATTAACGACAAAAGCATTCGAGATAAATATTTAGAGCGCGCACAAAGTGGAGTGGATCGATTAATTTACATTGTAAATGATTTAGATATGATCACTAAAATTGAGTCGGATACATTAAAGTTAAATCGTACAACATTTAACATTTTAGAACTGATTCAAGAAATTTTTGATTTGTTAGAGATGAATGCTGATAAAAAAGGAATCATACTTTTATTTGATCGTAAATACTCAAAACCCATCCTTGTTAATGCCGATAAAGATAAAATCAGACAGGTTTTAATTAATTTAATTGAAAACTCGATTAAATATGGTGCCGAAAAAGGAACGACAGAAATTAGTGTTGAACCGTTAATCAGTAATAAATTAATTGTTAAGATATCGGACAACGGAATGGGAATCGAAACTAAAAATTTACCTCGTGTGTTCGAACGTTTTTATAGAGTTGATAAAAGTGGAGCACGTTCGCAAGGCGGTTCTGGACTTGGTTTAGCAATTGTAAAACATATTATCGAGGCGCATCAAGAACATATTTATGTAAATAGTCAACATAAAAAAGGTTCCGAATTTTCGTTCACTTTAGAAAAAGCATAAAAGGTTTATCTTAACACGATAAACCTTTATATTTTTGAACCAATTCCAGCATTTCAACCTTAAAATTTTCCTGATTACAAAAAGGAGCTAGCTTTAAAAACTCTAATCTTTTAGCCAAATACTCCTGCTCTAACTGGCCCGGAGTTGGTATAAAAAACGCCTTTTTGTTTAAAACTGTTAAATCCATTACCGTGGTATACCCCGATCTGCAAATTACCACTTCTGCCCTATTCATTAAATTTTCGATTTGTGTCGACGTTGCAAAATTATACACCAAAATATGATTGTTTCGTTCTTGCCTTTGTTCGGTTTCCATAATTCCTTTCACAAAAACAATACGTTTATCTGCCATATTTTTAAAGGCATCAAATAAAATATCTTCCAAAAAACCTCTTTGCGGTTCGGGACCAGAAAGCAAAATTAAATAATCAATATCCACATCTACTGATATTTTTTTTAATCGACTAATCGGATTTAAATACAAAGCATTTATCTTTTCAGAAAAACTTAATTTACCCGCCAAAGTAACATCAGATTGTGCTGCATCAAAATCGGGAACCCAACACGCTGTATATTTTTTTATTATTTTTTGATGAAGAAAAGAAGTGATTGGAGTAAAAACACCTGCCAAAACATTAATTTGATGCGTAATATATATGGAATGAATTTTTTTAGAAAAAGCACCAAATCGGTTATCCGAAATTAAAACGTCGATATTTTCCTTTTCTATAATTTGATTTACAAGACGCTTTTCTTTCAAAACAACAAAAAACAATTTGTACGCTTGACTTATTAATTTTAAATTAAACCAGCGTTTATTTTTAGCATAAACAATATTATAATTATATAATTTATAGTACTTTAATTCCGGAAACTCTTTAACTAACAAATCCAAAGCAATGCCGTCAGAAGCTAAAATAATTTCACAATTCAGTTTTTTAAGTTCATTAATAATAGGAACACATCTAGCCGCATGACCCAAACCCCAATTAAGTGGGCATAAAAGTATTTTTTTGTTAGAAAGGTGCTCTAAATTATTAAAATTCATTTATTTTTAAGGATTTATTAATTATTAAGATACGGCTTAACTTCAAAAATAATGTTTTTATTTCATCTTATATTTCTATTTTTGCAAAAACAATTTAGAAAGCAACGTGGGAAGTAAAAATAAATTAAAACGTTTTAGAGAGAACGAAACATTTGGCAACGTGTTTCAGCCAAGTCGTGAGGATATTGTAGATAATACTTTTGAGTTTAAAGGAAAATGGAACGAAAAGGTTTTTAAAAACAATAATCCTATTGTATTAGAATTAGGATGTGGAAAAGGAGAATACTCAGTAGGCTTAGCAGAACGATATCCAAATCAAAATTTTATAGGAATTGATATTAAAGGAGCTCGTTTTTGGAGAGGTGCTAAAACAGCCGTTGACCAAGGAATTAACAACGTTGCTTTTTTAAGAACACAAATTGAATTAATCGAAAATTGTTTTGCTCCAGGTGAAGTTGATGAGATTTGGATTACATTTCCTGATCCACAAATTAAATACAAGCGTACAAAACATCGTTTAACAAATGCTGAATTTTTAGCACGCTATAAAAACATCTTGAAACCAGAAGGTGTGGTTAATTTAAAAACAGATAGCGAATTTATGCACGGCTATACTTTAGGTTTATTACATGGTGCAGGTCACGAGGTGATATATGCAAACCACCATGTTTATAAAAACGAAGGTGCCCCAGAGGTTGTAACCGCAATACAAACCTTTTACGAATCTCAGTATTTAGAGCAAGATAAAGCAATAACATACATCAAATTTAGAATAAAATAATGCACACTTTCATCCCTTTTTCTATCGGAATCTCAGCAGCAATAGCAGGTACATTGCTACCTGGTATTTTAAATGCAACTACGGTACAGATTGCAACAAAAGAAGGGAAAAAAAAGGCATACCAATTTATGGCAGGGGCATTGCTAATAATATTTTTACAAGCGTACCTTGCCATATTTTTTGCTAAAATAATTGATAAAAGCCCGTTTATATCTAATATCATTCAGGAAATTGGATTGGCTATTTTTACCGGATTAACAATCTTTTTTTTAATCCAAAATAAAAGAAACAAACTAAAATCACCTCATCTTTCTAAAAAGAAATCAAATAAATTTTTAACAGGAATATTGCTTGCACTTTTAAATGTATTCCCGGTTCCTTTTTATGTTTTTGTGAGCATCTCAGCAGCAAAATTTGATCTTTTCATCTTTCAACCTTCGCACAACTTAGCTCTAAGCTTGGGGGTCGTTTTAGGAACATTTTTAACCTTTAGATTTTATATTCATCTTTTTAAAAATAAATCTATTGAAAATAACTTTATCCTAAAAAACATAAATATCATTATTGCCGTAATTACCGGAAGTATTGCCGTAATTACCTTTTGTAAACTTATTCCTAAAATAATTTAAAATTATGGAACAAAGTTTTTATCAAAAAGTATACGAAATAACCAAACAAATACCTTTTGGTAAAGTCACAACCTATGGCGCAATTGCAAATAAATTAGGTTCTCCACAATCTGCACGATTGGTAGGTTACGCACTAAACGCATCAAAAAAAGCCGAAGATATACCAGCACATCGCGTAGTAAATCGAAAAGGTTTATTAACAGGAAAGATACATTTTGATGGAACAAATTTGATGCAACAACTTTTAGAGTCCGAAGGAATTACCATAAAAAACAATCAAATACAAAACCTCGAAAACCATTTGTGGATTCCATAAATAGTTAATATACAACAATCAATTTCATCTATAGTTTAATAAAACTTTCAGATTCATATTCTTTGTTAGTCTAAGTCTGAATTAATATCTTTGTAAAGTAATTTCAGTGCAAATAAAGTACTGAAAGTAAAATATTTAAATTTACTAGAATTAATTTATGAAATTAGATAGAAAAGATATTCTAAAAGCATTAGAAACTATTACTATTGCTGGTGAAGGTAAAAATATGGTCGAAAGTGGTGCGGTACAAAACGTAGTTACTTTTGGAAACGAAGAGGTTGTAGTTGATTTAGTGTTAACAACACCTGCAATGCACATTAAAAAACGTGCAGAAGACGATATTAAAAAATTAATTCACACAACATATTCTGACAGCGTTAATGTAAAAGTTAACATTAAGGTTGAAGCTCCAGAAAAAACAGGAATTAAAGGAAAAGAAATTCCTGGTATTTCAAACATCATCGCCGTTTCTTCGGGTAAAGGTGGTGTAGGAAAATCTACTATCACAGCTAACTTAGCAGCAACGTTAGCAAACATGGGCTTTAAAGTTGGTATTTTAGATGCTGATATTTACGGACCATCAATGCCAATTATGTTTGATGTTGAAACAGCAAAACCAATTTCGGTTGAAGTTGACGGAAAATCAAAAATGCAACCAATTACTTCTTACGGTGTCGAGATTTTATCAATCGGTTTCTTCACTTCACCAGATCAAGCTGTAATTTGGAGAGGACCAATGGCAGCTAAAGCATTAAACCAAATGATTTTTGATGCAAACTGGGGTGAATTAGACTTTTTATTATTAGACTTACCTCCAGGAACAGGAGATATTCACTTATCAATTATGCAATCTTTACCAATTACAGGTGCAGTTGTAGTATCTACACCACAAGCGGTAGCTTTAGCAGATGCTAAAAAAGGAGTTGCTATGTTCCAAAACGAAAGCATCAATGTTCCTGTATTAGGAATTGTTGAAAACATGGCTTACTTTACACCAGAAGAATTACCAAACAATAAATACTACATTTTTGGTGAAAACGGTGCTAAAAACTTAGCCGAAGATTTACAAGTTCCTTTCTTAGGCGAGGTGCCAATTGTACAATCTATTCGTGAGGCTGGTGACTATGGTCGCCCAGCTGCGTTACAAAACGATACTCCAGTAGCTCAAGCATTTACTGAAATTGCTAGAAAAACTGTGGAAGAAGTTGTAAAACGTAACGACAATTTACCTCCTACTGAGGCTATAAAAATTACGACAATGGCTGGTTGTTCAGCAGTAAAAAAATAATTTAGAAATTATGACTACAGAAGAAATTAAAAATGGCGTTGAAAAAGCACTAGAAGAAATTAGACCTTTCTTAATATCTGATGGTGGAGATATCTCATTAATTGATATTGAAGATGGAAAACACGTAAAAGTTAGGTTAGAAGGTGCTTGCACTTCTTGCAGTTTAAATTTCTCGACTTTAAAAGCAGGTGTAGAAACGACGATTAAAAAGTACGTTCCACAAATCGAAACAGTCGAAAATGTAGCCTAAATTTTTATTCGTAAATCAAACAGTTATCATATTATTATAATAGTAGAAAGCTGAAATTTACAATTCTAAATTTTCTAAAATGATTGAAACTGATATTATTATAATTGGTGCAGGACCTACGGGGTTATTTGCCGTATTCGAAGCTGGATTACTAAAACTTCGTTGTCATATTATTGACGGTTTACCACAACCTGGTGGGCAGCTAACTGAATTATATCCTAAAAAACCTATTTTTGATATTCCAGGTTATCCGTCGGTTGGAGCAGCCGAGTTGATTGATAACTTAATGGAGCAGATTAAACAATTTGAACCTGGATTTACGCTTAATGAAGTTGCTGAAACTATTGACAAGCTAGAAGATGGTACTTTTATTGTTACAACAAATAAAGGTACAAAACACCATGGTAAAGCAGTTGCTATTGCTGGTGGATTAGGAAGTTTCGAGCCTCGTAAACCACTTATTGATAACATTGCATATTACGAAGATAAAGGAGTGGAATATTTTGTAAAAAATCCTGAAGTGTTCCGCGATAAAAAAATTGTAATTGCTGGTGGTGGAGATTCAGCCTTAGACTGGTCCATATTTTTAGCAAACGTAGCTAGCGAAGTTACTTTAGTTCACAGACGTAATGAATTTAGAGGAGCTTTAGATTCGGTTCAAAAAGTACAAGATCTAAAAAATCAAGGAAAAATAAATTTAATTACTCCTGCAGAAATTACAACAATACATGGAGAAAATCAAGTAAGTGGTGTAACCATTTCTATTGAAGGACAAGAGGACTTTATAAAAGAGTGTGATTACTTTATTCCTTTATTTGGTTTAACACCTAAATTAGGTCCTATTGCAAATTGGGGACTAGAAATCGAGAAAAATGCGATTAAAGTAAATAACGCATTAGATTATCAAACCAACATTGAAGGGATTTATGCCATTGGAGATGTGAACACCTATCCAGGTAAATTAAAATTAATTTTATGTGGTTTTCACGAGGCTACTTTAATGTGCCAAAGTGTATATAACCGTATCAATCCAGGTAAAAAATATGTATTAAAATACACTACAGTTTCTGGAATTGATGGTTTTGATGGTACTCGAAAAGAAGCAGAAAAAGCGGTTGTAAAATCAATCGAATAATATAAAAGGCGAAGAGATTTTTCTCTTCGCCTTTACTTTTAACTTTTAAAAAAAGGTCGAGGATAAACCTCGACCTTTTTAAATTATTGCTTCACAAATTTTATAGTTTGCGAACCTTTTAAAGTATCAATTTTAATCATGTAAACTCCGTTTGATAAATGATCCACATCAACCATTAAATCGTTTGAAGATTGTACTGAATTTGATTTTACCACTTGACCTAAAGTATTAAAAATAGTATAAGCCTTTGGTAAATCAGTATTAGCACCTAAACCAATATTTAAAATAGAGTTTGTTGGGTTTGGATAAACTGTTAACTTATCTCCAACTAATTCCATATCATCCATTCCTAGCGTAAAGTTATAAGTAAATCTAATAATAGTTGATGAACTATTTGGCTGTACAGCATAGATGACATCTTGACTTTCATAGGGTGGTTTAAATAAGCCTATAAAACCTTCTTGTAACAGTCCATCTCCATCAGAGTCTAAAAATGTAATTTCATAACAATTTCCAGCTACTAGATTAGAAATAATAAAGGACTGTGGATTATACGATGGTGGATTCAACGTATTTTGGTAAGGACCACCAGTTGCAATTACTTGATTCGTAGTTAAATTTCTAACAGAAAACGAATTTTCAGATCCATAAGGATCTAACAACATGTAAAACTCAACACTGTTTTCGGCATTTGTTGGTACACTCAATGGGGTAGAAACAGTTAATGTTTTATTATCGTTTAAATCATTTTGATCATTAGAACCATTAACGGTAATTACATTAAATGTTAAATTATTATTCCCAATAGTAGCAAAAGGAATATTTGTAAAGTTAATAGTTGTTGATGCACCAGGAGCGAGTGTACCCGTATAAGTGTAAGTTAAAACTTCTGCATTCCCTAATGTATAATTTATTGTAGCATTAGAAACCGTTTCAGTACCAACATTGTTTACAAGAACACTTAAATCATAAAATTGAGAACAACCAGTAGATGTAGCAGAAGGAATAATTTCTAAGTCTTTAGCATAAGTTACAGCTAAACTACAAGCATTAGAAGTCACTAAACTTGCTCTACGTGGTGAATTTAATAGCACCGTACGAATACGTGTTTTCTGATTTTGTGTAAATTTATTTAAACATAAGTCTTGAGAATAATCCATGTAATTTGATACATTATCAAGCCCAGGACTGTTAGGACATGTGTCATAAGCACTATCACAGTCTTGATGTAAATCAACCTGAGCTGGTGTATCTAAACAAAAATCATTAAAACTATCGATTGCGTCAACCGTACAAGAACTGTTATCTCCATTAACGTGACGTAAACCTAAATAATGCCCTACTTCGTGAGTAGTTGTTCTACCATGCGCAAATCCAGATAAATACGAACCTGATGCTATAGCATTTGAACCAAAACATCTCCAGTCAATAATAACACCATCTGTATTAGCACCAGAAGGCATTCCATTTAAACCAGGTAAAGTAGAATTTGAAGGAAACTGAGCATATCCTAACACGCCTCTTAAATCAGATTGAGCACTAGCATAAAAATCTCCAACCCAAATATTCATATAGCGTGTAGGATCCCAAATCGTTCTTGGCTTTAGAACAGATTCAACTATCCCTTCTCCATAACCGCTATTCACTCCCAAACTAGTAATGTTTACTCTATTGATTCCGTTAGAAACGCCGCCAGAAGGATTTTGTTTTACCAAACAAAACTCCACTTCAACGTCTGCTCCATTTGCATCATTATTATAACCGTTAGTATTTAACATACGTCTATAATCCTGATTTAAAACTGTAATTTGAGATTGCACACGTAAATCAGAAATATTAGCACCAACACCAATATTCTCACCTGCATGTAAAACGTGTACAACAACAGGAATAGTTACAACAACATTAGTCTCTCTTCTTTTTGTAGCATCAGACTTAGCCTCTTTTATTTTATCTGCCAACCAACTCTCGAACTCCTCTTTTGGAGCGATTAGAGCGTTCTTTTGCAAATGATTCTCATATTGTGAAGATCCACAACGTATAATTTTTTGACCCGCCGAAGTTGTAACATAATCTTTGGGTTGACCAAATAAGGTCTCCTGTTTTTGCGCAAATGTCATAGCAGATGATGCAACAAAAATCAGGATCGATTTTAAAATAGTAGTTTTTTTCATAACTTTTGAGTTTTAAAGCGCCCAAATTTAATTAAGTTAAATTAACATAAAGAATTTTAAGTCATAAAATTTCAAAAATATTAAAACAATAACCTTTATCTTTACATAAACAAAAGTAAAATGTCTGATATAAAAATTACAATCATAGACCGAGACGGACAATCTCATCACGTAGACGCACCTACCGATATGAATATGAATGTTATGGAACTCGTTCGCGCATACGAACTTGCACCCGAAGGAACAATTGGAATTTGTGGCGGAATGGCTATGTGCGCCTCATGCCAATGCTACGTTTTGAACGATGTACCGTTACCCGAAAAAAATCCGGACGAGGACGCAATGCTTTGGGAAGCATACAATGTTAAAGAAAACAGCCGCCTTGGATGCCAAATACACATCACTCCAGAAATCGAGGGTTTAATTATTGAGCTTGCACCCGAAGCCTAATTTTTTTTAGAAGCTTAAACTTAGTACACAAAATAAAACCATTTTCCTGTGTTACGCTATATCTTTTGTATTGTGCCTCGAAAAGATCAGCCACAATACAAAAGGATGCCGCTACACCCAGGGCTAAAATAAAATCATAAAAAAGACCGAATCATGTTATTTCGGTCTTTTTTCATTAACTTAGTTCAACAAAAATCAGCTCTAATAAAAATTTATGATATTAGTTACAGGGGCAACAGGCTTAGTTGGCGCGCATTTACTACACCAACTACTTCTACGAAACCCAAATCAAAAAATAAAAGCAATTTACAGAACCGAACAAAAAATAAACGAGGTAAACCAATGGCTTTTATCAAAAAATAAAAACTTTTCCTCCAATCAAATCATTTGGGAAAAGGCCTGTATAAATAATATTCCCGAACTCGAAAACGCCTTTAATAACATAACCCACGTATATCATTGTGCAGCAGTTGTAAACTTTGAAACCAATAATACAGCTACACTAAACAAAATTAATATCGAAGGAACCGCCAATATGGTTAATCTGGCATTACACCATACTATTACCAAATTTTGCTATGTCAGCTCAATAGCTACTCTTGGCGACGCAAATAAAGATGGAATCATAAACGAAGATTGCGATTGGAATCCTGAAAAAAATAACGGAGATTATGCAATCAGTAAAAATGGTGGAGAAATTGAGGTGTGGCGTGCCATTGCCGAAGGTTTAAATGCTGTAATTGTAAATCCGGGTGTTATTTTAGGTGATGGTTTTTGGCACAACGGTAGCGGGGAATTATTTACTAAAATATACAATGGTTTTCCTTTTTACACCAAAGGAACTACAGGTTTTATTGCTGTAACAGACGTTGTTTTGTGTATGATAAAACTTATGGATTCTGATATTAATAGCCAACGCTTTGTCCTTACAGAGAGTTCACCCACGTTTGAGAGTGTTTTTAAAAACATTGCCAAAGGTTTAAACAAACCCGAACCTAAATTTTATGTATCTCCAATAATTACGTCAATCTTTTGGCGAATTGATTGGTTTATATCTTTACTTACAGGTAAAAAACGAACACTCACAAAGTTTACAGCAAAAGTAGCACATTCAACCACAATATACAGTAACAATAAAATAAAACAAGCTATACAACATCAATTTATCCCAATAAATCAATACATAACACAAATAGCACCTTTATATAAAACAAAAAGCCAATTGTAAACAATTGGCTTTTGTATTATTTATTTAGCTTCTTTCATAGCTTTTAACTTATCCAGAATTCTATTATTCATTTTCTCGTATTCCTTATAATTAGACGAGTAATACATATTATTTTGTAAAACAGTTAAACTATCGTATCCATATTTATTTTTAATAAAATCTGGAACGTTAGTAACCTTATTTGTTTGTTCCTCAGATCGAGTAAAATTTTCGGTTGCTTTTAGTAAAGTAATATCAAGTAAAAGCTCCTCAAATTTAGCTTCAGGAATTAAAACATCAGGCTTTTTTGCTGTATACGCTTGATTGCAACTTACAAACAAAAACGCACTTATAATATATATACAAAATCTCCACATAAGGTTATTTTATTAAGCTCTATCAAAAGTTAATCTTTTACCTACTCTCAAATCTTTAACTTTAGAGTTTGAGTAAACTAAATTTCCGTTTACAAATGTATACGAAATTCTCGATTTAAAATTAATATCCTCAAAAGGCGACCAACCACATTTTGACAAGATATTTTCTTTTTTAACATTCCATGGCATGTGAGTATTTACAATTACTAAATCTGCAAAATACCCTTCTTTAATAAATCCACGCTTTTCAATTTTAAAAATTTTAGCAGGATTGTGAGCCATTTTTTCAACGATTTTTTCAACCGAAATTTTGCCTTGCATAAACTTTTCAAACATAGCAACTAAAGCGTGTTGCACTAAAGGTCCACCCGAAGGGCAGTTTAAGTACGAATTGGCTTTCTCTTCAATTGTATGAGGTGCGTGATCGGTTGCAATAACGTCAATACGATCATCTAATAAAGCGGCCCATAAGGCTTTTCTATCAGATTCATCTTTAACAGCTGGATTCCATTTTATATAAGCTCCTTTAGTTTTGTAATCTTCCGAGTTAAACCACAAATGATGTACACAAACCTCAGCTGTAATTTGTTTCTCCTCCATTGCTTTTTTATTATCAAATAACTCCAACTCTTTAGCTGTTGAAACGTGAAAAACATGAAGTCTTGCTCCTGTATTTTTAGCTAATTCAATGGCTTTTGATGAGGAAATGTAACATGCTTCTGCACTACGAATAACAGGGTGTTGCTCCATTGGAATATCATCTCCAAATTCTGCTTTAGCTAATTCTAGATTAGCTTTAATTGTTGCTTCGTCTTCGCAATGAACTGCGATTAACATTTTAGTCGATGAGAATATTTTTTCGATGGTTTCAGGATCATCCACCAACATATTCCCGGTTGATGAGCCTAAGAACATTTTTATTCCGGCAACATTTTTTGGATTTGTCTTTAAAACCTCATCTAAATTATCATTTGTTGCCCCCATCATGAACGAATAGTTGGCATAAGATGTTTTAGAGGCGATATCGTATTTTTGTTCTAAAAGTTCTTGCGTAATAGCATTTGGAACAGTGTTAGGCTGTTCAATAAACGATGTAACTCCCCCAGCTACAGCGGCTCTTGACTCAGTTTCAATAGTTCCTTTGTGTGTTAAACCTGGTTCACGAAAGTGAACCTGATCGTCAATAACTCCAGGTAATAAATAATTTCCTTCAGCATCAATAATAACACAATCTGATGATTTTGGACTGATTTTCTCAGCTATTTCTTTAATATATTCGTCTTCAATAAAAACGTCCCCTTCAAATATAGTTCCTTCGTTTACTATTTTTGCATTCTTAATTAAAACCCTATTCATTATACTTTTATAATCTATTTAAAAACTTACGCAATCTAAGAGAGATTACTCCTAATACCGCTTCTTTTATAATTGAATTACTCATTTTTGATTCTCCCTTTGTTCTATCTGTGAAGATAATAGGAACTTCAACTATTTTTAATCCCTTACAAAAAGCTCTATATTTCATCTCAATTTGAAAGGCGTAACCTACAAATCGAATTTTGTCTAAATCAATTGTTTGCAGGGTTTGTTTTTTATAACATACAAAACCTGCTGTTGTATCTTTAATTTGCATCCCTGTTATGATATTAACATAAACCGAGGCAAAGTAAGAAAGTAATACCCGACTTAAAGGCCAGTTTACCACATTTACTCCTGTTACATATCGAGAACCAATAGATAAATCGGCCCCGTGTAAACAAGCTTTATGAAGTTTAATTAAATCGTTGGGATTATGAGAAAAATCGGCATCCATTTCAAATACAAAATCATAATTTCTGGCCAACGCCCAAGAAAAACCATACACATAAGCTGTACCTAAACCTAGCTTGCCTATACGTTGTTCTAGAAAAAGAGATGTTGCGTATTTGTTTTGGAGTTCCTTCACCTTATCAGCAGTACCATCAGGTGAATTATCATCAACAACTAAAATATGCAAATTGTAATTTAACGCAAAAACGGCTTCGATTATTGCTTCAATATTATCAATTTCATTATACGTAGGTATAACAATTATACCATTATTCATAGAGATACGAAATTTTAGTGCAAAAATACATTTTTTAATTTGCCTAACATAGATTAAATTAAGAATTAAATTTTAAAAATAAAAAAATGAGTAAATTTGCGTTATCATGGATGAAATTTTTTTAGTAGATAAAGCCCTGTACAACACAGATTGGGCAACTTTATTATTTATAATATGCGGAATTGTACTTGCCATTAACAGACATGTTTTTTACGTGCAATTTAATGAGTACATAAAGCCGCCTATAAATAACAAATATTTAAAAATTTATAAAGAGCCAGAAAACGTACGTAGCTGGTTCACGGTGTCGTTGTATGTGGTACAAATCATTAGCTTTAGCTTTATCATACAAATTGCTTTAGCTAGTTTTGGTTATACCAGTAAAAATAATTTTGTATCTTATGTTCGAATCATTACCGTTTTAAACTTTTTTATTTTATCTAAATTTTTATTTGAGAAGATTGTTTCCGAAACATTTGAAATTCAAGAAATTGAGGAGCAACTTAACTTATATAAAGTATATCACAGAAGTTATTTAGGCTTAATTAGTCTTCCTATTGGAGCAATACTGTTTTACAACGATTATAATAATTTAACAATAATGAAAATTATTATTTTATTTTTTTTACTTATAAATCTAATTAGTTACTTAAATGGCTTACGCATTTATAAAAAAATAATTTTTTCAAATTTCTTCTATTTTATTTTGTATCTTTGTGCCCTTGAAATAGCACCCTATTTTTTTATGTACTATTTTTTCACTAAAAGTTAGAATAAAAGTTAATAAAATATGAAAGTGAAAACAATTTTGGTTTCGCAACCTGAACCTAAAGTAGAAAATTCACCTTATTTTGAGCTTTCGCAACGTTATAAAGTTAAGATTGATTTCAGACCTTTTATACATGTTGAGGGTGTTCCTGCCAAAGAAGTAAGACAAGAAAAAATTGATTTAAATGCCTTTACAGCCATAATTTTGACAAGTAAAAATGCGGTTGATCATTTTTTTAGAGTAGCTGAAGAAATGCGTTATAAAGTGCCAGAGGATTTAAAATATTTTTGTCAAACTGAGGCAACTGCACTATACTTACAAAAATATGTAGTATACAGAAAGCGTAAAATTTATGTTGGACAAAAAGATTTTAAGGATTTAGCTCCTTTATTTAAAAAATATAAAGAAGAGAAATTTTTACTTCCTGCATCTGATCAATTAAATGCTGATGTGCCATCAACTTTAAACTCTTTAAACTTAAATTGGACATCTGGTACTTTTTTTCGTACTGCAATGAGTGATTTATCAGATCTAGCGGATGTATATTATGATATGCTTGCGTTTTTTAGCCCAACAGGGATTAAGTCTTTATTTAAGAATTTTCCAGAATTTAAGCAAAATAACACGCGCATAGCTGTATTTGGAACAACAACTCAAAAGGAAGCTTTAGAACATGGTTTACGCGTTGATGTTATGGCTCCTGCACCAGGAACTCCGTCAATGACAATGGCTATAGAAAAGTATATTAAAGAAGTTAACAAATAAACAAAAAATCGAGATTAGTTCACTAATCTCGATTTTTTTTATTTAATATATCTAACTCAAATAAAAAACAGACTACTGTTTAGTAGTCTGTTTTTTTATTATACTTGAGGACCAGCCGCAACTAGGCTTTTTCCTTCTTCATTGTCAGTGTACTGAGCAAAATTCTTGATGAATTTAGCTGCTAAATCATTTGCTTTTTGCTCCCATTCAGTCGCTTGAGCATATGTATTTCTTGGATCTAAAATTTCAGTGTGTACATCTTGTAAAGTTGTTGGCACTTCTAAATTAAATACCGGAATCACAGTTGTTTGTGCATCTTCAATAGATCCGTCTAAAATACGATCAATAATCGCGCGCGTATCTTTAATTGAAATACGTTTTCCTGTACCATTCCAACCTGTATTCACCATATAAGCTGTAGCTTGGTGCTCTTCCATTTTCTTTACTAACTCTTCACCGTATTTTGTAGGGTGTAACGTTAAAAAAGCTTTACCAAAACAAGCTGAGAAAGTAGGCTCTGGTTGTGTAACACCACGCTCTGTTCCTGCTAATTTAGCTGTAAATCCAGATAAGAAATAATATTTAGTTTGCTCTGGTGTTAATTTTGATACTGGAGGCATTACTCCAAAAGCATCTGCTGTTAAAAAGATAACTTTAGTTGCGTGACCTGCTTTAGAAACAGGTTTCACAATGTTCTCAATATGATAAATTGGGTATGAAACACGTGTATTTTGAGTAACAGAACCGTCTTTAAAATCGATCACACCATTCGCATCTAACGTAACGTTCTCTAAAAGGGCATCTTTTTTAATTGCACCAAAGATATCTGGTTCGTGTTCTTTACTTAAATCAATAGTTTTTGCATAACAACCTCCTTCAAAGTTAAAAACACCTTCATTATCCCATCCGTGCTCATCGTCACCAATTAACTCACGTTTTGGGTCTGTAGATAAAGTTGTTTTACCTGTTCCAGATAATCCAAAGAAAACAGCTACATCACCGTCTTTTCCTTTATTTGCAGAGCAGTGCATTGATGCAATACCTTGTAATGGTAAATAGTAGTTCATGATCGCAAAAAGACCTTTTTTCATTTCACCACCGTACCAAGTACCACCAATTAATTGGATTTTTTCTGTTAAGTTAAATGCAACAAAAACCTCAGAGTTTAAATTATGCTCTTTGTAATCTTTAAAAGTAGTTTTTGATGCGTTAATTACAACAAAATCAGGCTCACCAAAGTTGTCTAACTCTTCTTCTGTAGGTCTGATAAACATATTTTTCACAAAATGTGCTTGCCATGCTACTTCCATGATAAAACGTACCTTTAAACGTGTATTTTCGTTTGCTCCACAAAAAGCATCTACTACATAAAGCTTTTTACCAGCTAATTCTGATGTAGCAACTTTTTTTAAAGCATCCCATGTTTGAGTTGAGATTGGTTTGTTATCATTTACGGCTTTTTCCGAAGTCCACCAAATGGTGTCTTTAGTAACGTCATCTAAAACAATATATTTATCTTTAGGAGAACGACCTGTGAACTCACCAGTCATAACGTTTACTGCGCCAAGCTCAGAAAGTTGTCCTTTCTCAAAACCTTGTAACTCATCACGTAACTCTTCTTCATATAAATAATCATAACTTGGGTTATAGATTACCTCTGTTACATCCTTAATTCCGTATCTTTCTAATGAAATAGACTTGATATCATTCATGATTTAAAATTGTATGTGTGTTGTTCCCACAAAATTAAAAATTTAATTGGAAAAAACTTATTTGACTTGTTTATTAATTTTCGTATTTATCATTTCCTTTACAAACACCAATAATTAAAAGTATCCAACCCACTATTAACATTAAACCTCCAATAGGTGTAATTGGTCCTAAAAACTTAAAATTGATACCCGATAAGGATTGTGTAGCTAATAAATATATTGATCCTGAAAATAATATAACTCCTAAAGTTACAAAAAGACTAATATATTTTTTATATGATACAGATATTTTACTTGTATTTGCAATAAAAAGTAAAAACAATGTATGATAAAATTGATACCTCACTCCTACTTCAAAAGAGTTTAGCTCCTCTACACTAAGTACTTTTTTTAAAGCATGTGCACCAAAAGCACCAAGTATAATGGCTAAAGTTCCTAAGATTCCTGATGTTATTATTATTCTTTTATTCATGATGGTAAATTTCAAACCAAAATTACATATTTTTCTTTTTTAAAAAACATTTTTTTATCATTTCCGCTTTCTCATCTATTTAATATTTGTATTTTCATTTCGCAAAACAAACAATCAGAACATGAAACAAATACTCGTTATTGGTGCGGGACGCTCGTCATCATCACTAATTAAATACTTACTTGAAAATGCGCAAGCAAACAATTATATGCT
The DNA here is from genome assembly GCA_947631175.1 of uncultured Flavobacterium sp. Classification (GTDB taxonomy): domain Bacteria; phylum Bacteroidota; class Bacteroidia; order Flavobacteriales; family Flavobacteriaceae; genus Flavobacterium. The sequence goes on along the minus strand of CANRKI010000014.1, from coordinate 8,895 downwards.
AACCGTTGGTGATTTATCTCAAGAATTTGCTCAAAAAAAGATACAAAATCACCCTAAAGGCAAGGCTATTTTATTTGATATTGATAATAAAGAGCTTAGAAACTCATGCATAAAAGCAGCAGACGTTGTCATTTCTATGTTGCCAGCAGCTTTACACACTAAAGTAGCAAAATGCTGTTTAAAACATAAAAAACACTTGTTAACGGCTTCGTACATTTCTGATGATTTAAAGAAAATGGATGAAGAAGTTAAAGAAGCTGGATTAATTTTTATGAATGAAATTGGATTGGATCCAGGAATTGATCACATGAGTTCCATGAAAATTATTGACCGTATTAAACAACAAGAGCATCAAATTGTTTTATTTGAATCTTTTTGTGGCGGATTAGTGGCTCCAGAAAGTGATACTAACTTATGGAATTATAAATTCACTTGGAATCCTAGAAATGTGGTTGTTGCAGGACAAGGTGGTGTTGCAAAATTTATTCAAGAAGGAAAATACAAATACATTCCGTACAACAGATTGTTTAGACGAACAGAGTTTATTGAATTTGAAGGATACGGTAAGTTTGAGGTTTATGCCAATCGAGATTCATTAAAATATAAAGATATTTATAAGTTAGATGATATTTTAACCTTATACCGTGGTACGATTAGACGTGTGGGCTATTCAAGAGCCTGGGATATGTTTGTACAACTTGGCATGACAGATGATTCGTATGTTTTAGATGATTCTGAACACCTTTCGAATCGTGATTTTGTAAATTTATTTTTACCATTTCATCCAACAGATTCAGTCGAAATAAAATTACGTCATCAATTAAAAATTGATCAAGATGATGTGATGTGGGAAAAGTTAGAAGAACTTGACTTATTTAATCCTAAAAAAATTATAGGAGTTCCAAACGCTACTCCTGCCAAGTTGTTAGAGGCTATTTTAAATGAAAAATGGAAATTAGACGAAAACGACAAAGATATGGTAGTGATGTATCATAAAATTGGTTACAAAACAACCGAAGGTTTTAAACAAATAGATTCGAAACTAGTTGTATTGGGCGAAAATCAAACCTATACTTCTATGGCGAAAACAGTAGGTTTACCAGTAGCTATAGCAGCTGTTAAAATATTAAATGGTGAAATTAACACTCCTGGTGTGCAACTTCCTATTGCCAAAGAAGTTTATGAGCCTATTTTAAATGAGCTCGAATCTTACGGAATAATTTTTACAGAACACGAAGTAACTTACGAAGGATATAACGAAAAAGAGAATGTTTAAAACATTCTCTTTTTTTATATAATTTTAATGTTGTTTATTTTTATTTTTTTCGTCCATGAGCTCACGTTTAATTTTTAACTCACGTTCCATAGCCGAGCGCTTAAACTCATCAAATTCAACCTCAATAGCATCCAAGCTAGATTTTTGACTTACAGCAACATCTTTAAGTTTTTTATTTTTTAAGACATAAACTATTAAAAACAATAATAGTAAACCAAGTACACCACCATACATTAAGATCATATCCGAAGTAATTGGTGACGGTTTTTTTAAATCTTTTATCTTATCCAACTCTTTATCTAGTTGATTTTTAACGGTATTTAGCTTTTCTTCTAAATCAACAATAGAGTTATTAAGAGCCGCTACCTCAGCTTTGTGAGCTGTACTAATAATGGATAAATCAGGATTTGTAATTAATTTAAAATCTTTATAAGAATTAGATTCTTTAATAATTTTTTCAAAAACAACGTCAAAACTTTTATCGTTTTGTGTAGGTATTCTTATAGAATCAATTGTGTTTGCTGACAAAGTAGGAGCTGTAGCAAGCATAATTACAATTAAAAAATGATGCATTATGTTAAAATTTGGGATTAGCTTCTGTATATTTATTTTACTAAAGTAGTTGTTTTTTAATAATTTAACAAATTCAAAAATAAGGAAAAAACAAATAAAATAAAAAAAGTCACAACGTAAAATTGTGACTTTTATAAAATATTAATTTATAGCTTATTCTCTTCTTCCTAAATACATCCAAACATAATATAATAATGTACCGATAGATGATAACGCAGCTACTAAATAAGTACGTGCTGCCCATTTTAATGAGTCTTCTGCACCAACATATTCTTGCTGTGAAACCATTTTTTCACGTTTTAACCAAGCCAAAGCTCTGTTACTTGCATCATATTCTACAGGTAATGTTACTATTGAGAATACCGTTGTGGTAGCAAAAAGTAAAATTCCTATTAATAATAAACTCGGAAAAGTATTTACCATTAAAACCCCTGCTAATAAAATCCATTGTACAAAATTAGAAGCAACAGACACAACCGGAACCATTTTAGATCGCATTTGTAACCATGAGTATGCTGTAGCGTGCTGAACCGCGTGTCCCACTTCGTGAGCGGCAACTGCTGCTGCTGCTGCATTGCGTTGGTTATAAACAGCTTCAGACAAGTTAACCGTTTTATCTGCAGGATTATAGTGATCTGTTAAACGTCCTGGAGTCGAGATTACTTTTACATCATAAATCCCGTGATCGTGTAACATTTTTGTAGCAATTTCTGCGCCGCTCATTCCGTTGCGTAAATGCAATTTAGAATAGTGGTCGAATTTTTTTTGTAACGTATTTCCAATATACCAGCTAGCTAGCATGAAAACACCCATAATAATTAAATACATAATCTTTCTTTTTTACATTCAATATATCAAATAAAACGCCAAAAATAAAAAAAAGTACAAAATGTCAGGCATATTAACTTTTTTTTATTAACTAATTGTCTTTATGGTATATTATATTGAATTTATGAATTTTAAACTACCATAATATCAATTAAAGATGTTATTTTTGTACCTTAATTCAAAGCCATTATATTTTGCTTTCATATACTCTTTTCGAAAATAAAAATTCTACAGAATATGTAACTTTTGTACATGGTGCAGGAGGAAGTTCGACTATTTGGTTTAAACAAATTAGAGAGTTTAAAAAATATTTCAATGTTATTTTACTTGATTTACGCGGACACGGAGAATCGGGCAAAAAACAGAATAAAATTTTTAAAGGAAATTACACTTTTAAAACTGTTGCTAATGATGTTTATGAATTGTTGCAGCATTTAAAGGTTGAAAAATCTCACTTTGTTGGGATATCATTAGGAACAATTGTGATTAGACAATTGGCCGAAATGTATCCGTATAAAGTACAATCCATGATTATGGGAGGTGCAATTATGCAGATGAATTTTAGGTCACAAATATTAATGAAACTTGGGAATCTTTTTAAAAATATGATTCCATATTTATTACTTTACAAGCTTTTTGCTTTTATCATAATGCCAAAAAAAAATCACAAACAATCCCGATTAATGTTTGTAAACGAGGCTAAAAAATTATATCAAAAGGAATTTATTAGATGGTTTAAACTTACTACTGAAATTAACCCTTTATTAAAATGGTTCAGACAAGTTGAACTTAACATCCCAACGTTATACATTATGGGCGATGAGGATTATATGTTTTTACCAGCTGTTAAAAAAGTGGTCGAAAGTCATGTAAAAACTGCCCAACTTTTTATTGTTAAAAATTGTGGTCATGTTGTAAACGTAGACAATCCAACTGCATTTAATCAAAAAGCTATAGAATTTTTATTGCAGAAAAATAAACCTAAAACAAAAAACATCGACTAATTGTCGATGTTTTTTTGTTTTCTACGTTCTAAATCAACACGTAATATTTCGCGCTCATTCATTGATTCTATTCTTAAAATATCAACTAGATGATTAAAATTAATGATTCCTACTTCATAATACTTTTCAAGCATGGTTCGAGTATTTCTTAATTCATGTCTAGATATTTGTTGAAATTGACATTGCACTTCTTCTCCACTTTTTAATTTTAAAACAATAAAATTATAAACACCTTGCGAAAGTGCACCTGCAAAATTTCCGTTTTTATACTTTAAAGCACCATGAAAATCCTCGTGTTCAACAAAATTTATATTATAAATCAAGTCTAAAGGATATTCCGTTTGTTCAATTTTTATATAATCAGCTGTAAAAACCAAATCACAAATTAATTCGCCGTGCAAAGGCTCATAACGATACATACTTTGTTTTTTAACTTTATCACGATTAAAAAAATAAGCTACGGCAATACAAATAATTAATCCATCAATAAAGTATATTGGCAAATGATTAAACCTAAAAACACGTAAAAAAAAATAGGCAACTACAATTAATAATCCTACGTAAGATATTAAATCGCTGTTGTCTATTTTTTTTGGCGCAGCAATATATCTGTTAAACTTATATTTATCGATTACAGGCATTCTTTATACTTTTAAAGAGCAAAATTACTAAATATAAACGAGGCTTAACATCAAAAGCAAAACATTATTCGTCAAAAACCGAATTCTTATTTTTTGTAGCTACATCCAAAACCGGTACCAAACCTTCGGATGGCATATAAATTATTTGTGGTAAGTCACCTTTATCAGCCAACTTCTCTAATGTACGAATAAATAAGTATTGATTATATGTTGTGTTTAAAGTTCCGTTTTCAAGCTTCATAGCCTCTGCCATACCACGTGCGCGTTCCACCTCGGCTTGTGCATTTAACTTTTCGGCTTCTAAACGGGCTTTAGCTTCTTCAATCAAAATTTTACGATTTTGTTCCGCTTTGGCCATTTCTGCTTTACCTGCCATTTCTTGTTGCCACACATTATAAACTGGCAATCCAAACATTAGCACGATAACAAAAACTCCAATTGCTACAAAAATTCCTAAAACAACTTTTCCATTTTTCATAACTTATAGATTTTATATTCAACATATTAGTCTACTTTTTATATAAAATGTTACAAAAATAAATTTATAGCGACAAAAGCTTGTTGTTATGCTGTATTTTATCAGCTAAATTCTGCATTATTTTTTCAATTTCTAATTGATGATTTTCTAACTGAGTTAAAATTTCCTTACGTTGTTCCTCAAAAAAAGTGGATTTTTGAAAAACATCTTTATAATACTGAATTCCGTTTAATAAATTACTCTGAAAATTTTTCCACTTTTTTTCTTGAGTAACCGATATTTCTTCAAGGTTTTCAATTCTTTTTTTAAAGTGATCCATATACATGGTTAACTCTTTAATAAACATATTAGGTCTGTATACTTTTGCTAATACGTTAGAGTTTCCGTAAATATGTTGTACCATTTCGCGTAGAGAAACAATTTTATCAAAATATGCCAAATTTGGTCCTGGACAAATAACAACACCTTGTTGTTGTCCTTTAACTTTTATATCATTTTCTAGATAAGATGCGTTTGCTAAACCAACACATAAACATGCTTTTTCTAAAATTTCATTTCTTTTTTGATGATACGCTTTAACTGATAAATTGAGCTTGTTTGTCTCTAAATCATTTAATTTTATATCTTGATATTTTTTTGAGGCAGTACATAAACCTTCGTCGTCAAACTGTTTATCTAAGGCTAAATATTTTTTTGGACACGAGCTTCCTGCTTTATTCTCAGCAATTCTCTTGTTTTTCCAATAATCGTTTGTGGTATTTTTTATGGTATTGAAAGGAACCCCTAATGGCGAAATATTACTTAAGTAAAAATCTTTCTCTTCTCCTTTTTGCAATAACAATCTGGTCTCATCATCTACTGATGTTGCTTCTGGAACCAATAAAAAAGGAGATCCCCAACCGATGCTTTCTAAATTAAATTGTTCTAGTAAAAAATTATGTTCCTCGGCAGTTCCTACTCCGCCTTGAGCCGTAATTTTTAAAGGTAATTCTGCTGGAACAGGTAAACCCTTACTTTGTAAAGCTTTTACTAATAATTGATAATTAGATGTTACCAATTCTGTCTTTTTTTCCTTTAATTCTTCCAAAATAGGTCCTAATCACAATCCGTCGGTTGCAAAAGCGTGACCACCACAATTTAAGCCCGATTCTATTCGATATTCAGAAACCCATAAGCCTTTTTTTGCAAGCATATTTCCTTGGATCATAGCCGAACGAAAATCACTTACTTTTAAAATAATTTTCTTTTTAAGATGCCCGTTTTGATCCGGATAAAAAGCAGGAAACTCTTCAAAATAACTAAAAAGTCTAGGATTCATTCCGGCAGAAAGTACAACAGATGAGTTTAAATCACTCGCTGCAAACCCACGAAGCGCAGCATGTGCATCGTTAAATGCAACAGGTAGTTTTTCGTTTTTATCGTAATTTTCACGATCTACTTTTGTCATGATATTTACATCAATAGCTCCCGGATTAAGGTATTGATTCAAATAATTTCCAATTTGATGTTTTAAATGATTCCCTTCTGAATACAGCTTGCGTAATCCCGATTTAAATTCTGAACCATCGGGTAAAATATCCAAATAACTTTCTAAAGATTGTTTATTTTCGATTAATTCTGATTTAAAATCCTGAAATTTTTGATTGACAATTTGATTAACCAAGTTTAAATATTGCTTGATACGTTCCGCACGAAAATCGAATGTTTTTTTTGAAATTTCGACATACGGAATATTAATTTTTTTACAATATAACGCACGCATCTTTTCTATCAATTCGTCATCTGTTATTGCAATTACAGAGGAAATACCTAAATGTGCTACTCGAATTGGAGTGTCTATTGTATACGACAACCCCATTACCGGAATGTGGAAGGAATGTATGTTAGTTGAAAATTGCATAGATTTTATTTTAATTTGCTAATTTTGAAAATCTTACGCAATAATTTTATGATACTTATCAGTTAATTTATATTTATAGCATAAAAAAAAGTCACTCGATTGAGTGACTTTTTTTATATTAAAATCCAGCTAAGTTGATAATTTTACCTGGAACAATAACAACTTTTTTAGGTGTTGCACCATTTAATTGCGCTTGTGTTCTTTCGTCGGCCATAATAATTGCTTCAATTTCTTCGGCAGTTAAATCTAATGGCAACTCTATTTTAAAACGCATTTTCCCGTTAAAAGAAACCGGATATTCTTTAGAACTTTCTACTAAATGTGACGCTTCAAATTGTGGAAACGCCACTTTAGAAATCGATCCTTCGTGTCCTAATAAACTCCATAACTCTTCTGCAATATGCGGTGCATAAGGCGAAACTAAAACAGCTAACGGCTCTAAAATAGCACGGTGGTTACACTTTTGTTGCGACAACTCGTTTACACAAATCATGAACTGAGAAACCGATGTATTAAATGAGAAGTTCTCGATATCTTCGGTTACTTTCTTAATCGTTTTGTGTAACGATTTGTACATCTCTTTAGTTGGCTCTTCGTTTGTAATTAAAACACCATTATCATCGGCATATAATTTCCATAATTTCTTTAAGAAACCAAAAACCCCAGTGATTCCCGCAGTATTCCAAGGTTTAGCTTGCTCTAATGGGCCTAAAAACATTTCGTACAAACGTAACGTATCTGCACCGTATTCGTTTGCAATATCATCTGGGTTTACCACGTTGAATTTCGATTTTGACATTTTTTCAACTTCTCTGAAAACTTTAAAAGTATAGCTCTCTAAATTTTCTGAACCAAAGTTGAAAATTTTTACATTTTCATCAATCCAAGATTCATATTGATAATATTTATCACTGTGTGATTTTCTTTCTTCAAAATATTTTTCAATATTTAAATCAAATTCTTTTCCTTTTTGTAATAAATCAATATGAACATGAGGAGTATATATTTCATAAAAAATATTGAAATCTACACTCTCTAAAGAGTCAATCAAACTCTTAGAATTAACTCCTGATTTTCTATTTTTAATTTTGTTCTTTAATTCTAATAATGTTTCTTCTGAAATATTTTTTTCGATATATTCGTTATCTTGTACATTTACAAAATTTTTGTTAAAATATTCATTTGAAACATTTAAAAGTCCATTATTACCAAATATTTCTTGACAAAGAATTTCATCAAAAGTTTTGTTATTAATTGTTCCAAAATAGATTCTTGATTTGATAATTTTAGCCGAAGTTCCTAAAATCATTCCTTGGTTAATCAATTTTTTAAAAGGTTCTTCGGCTGTAATAAAACCACGATCTTTTAAGAATTTGTTCCAGAAACGCGAATACAATAAGTGACCTGTTGCATGTTCGCTACCACCAATGTATAGATCGACACTTTCCCAATATTTTAATGCTTCTGTTGATGCGAATTCGTTTTCGTTATGTGCATCCATATAACGTAACCAATACCAAGACGAACCTGCCCAACCTGGCATGGTGTTCAACTCTAATGGGAAAATTGTTACATCGTCAATTAATGTATTTTCTACAACTTTATTATTTACCGTATCCCAAGCCCAAACCGATGCGTTTCCTAATGGCGGCTGACCGTCTTCGGTTGGTAAATACTTTTCTACTTCTGGTAAAACAATTGGCAAATGTTTCGCGTCAATCATTTTAGGCAAACCATTCACGTAATACGTTGGGAACGGTTCTCCCCAATAACGCTGACGAGAGAAAACAGCATCGCGTAAACGGTAGTTTACTTTAGCTTTTCCTTGACCAATCGTTTCTAATTCGGCAATTACTTTTGCTGTTGCAGCTTTGTAATCTAATCCGTTTAAGAAATCAGAATTTTGTAATTCGAAACCAGCTTTTTCTGTAAAAGCAGCTTCAGATATATCTTGATTAAAAATATTAATCATTTCTGGCATTCCGTTTTGTCCTGCAAAATGTTTTGCAAACGCATAATCGCGTTCGTCTCCACAAGGAACCGCCATTACAGCACCTGTTCCGTATCCTGCTAAAACATAATCACCAATCCAAATAGCAACTGGTTCTTTAGTAAACGGATGTTCGGCATACGCTCCTGTAAACACACCCGAAATGGTTTTTACATCGGCCATACGCTCACGCTCTGAACGTTTT
>CANRKI010000013.1 GCA_947631175.1 uncultured Flavobacterium sp. | reverse complement strand
CGAGTGCAAAGATAGACCCTTTTTTGACCAACTTCCAAACTTATTTTCACCTTTTTTGTAAAGTTTTTTTTTGTTGATTGATTTTATGAACAGTTAGCTAAAAAACTTTTTATCTTTTAAGAAAACACAGCGACTACATCGAATAATAAGACAAAATATTAATGGTACATATATAACATAGTAAGTGTAACATTAAAGTCTACTTAAATTAAATAGTATTTGAGGTTGTACTTTGTTATTTAAAGACTATACATAAATGTATGGGGGTATTTTGAAAAGTAGATGGCACTAAGAATTGATAATGTAAAGCGTCATGGGTTATTTGTATTTCGAAAAAAGAAGTTGGACTTTGATACTCCTGATCACTAGCGATAAGTACTAGCAACTGATAGGAATTTTGTTGCCGTAGTATTATTTAGCAAAGCTTTTAAAGCTTTAAATAAATTGTGATGCAATTTGAAAGCGTTGTTTTATTGTTTTAGGCTTGCCTATCGTACGTGTATTGCGCATATTTGTTTTGATTTTGGTTATAGATACCAATACTGTAATTATGTATTGAAGTATCGCTTTGAAGAATAATTAATTGAGCTAATACAATATACATGCTTAACCTTGTTACATTTTAAACCTAATTACTGACCTAACATATTTGCAGGAAGTAACTTTATTAAAATGCTTTCTGTTTTTAGTGATTGGATGCGGAGCGCGTGAGGGATAGTAGCGGTATCCTTTTGCGCGTTTACAAGCAAAAGATTTAGCGGATAGCCCGGTGCTTTAGCACACGCTATAAAAAAAAGAGTAGCCCTTGGCGGGTCTACTCTTGATTTTCTATTCGTTTGTAAGCATCTACGATTCGTTTTACGAGGATGTGGCGAACAATGTCTTTGTCGTCTAGGTAGAGGATTCCGATTCCTTCGACGTCTTTAAGTACAAGTAGGGCTTCTTTTAGTCCTGATGTTGTTTTACGAGGTAGGTCGACTTGTCCTGGATCACCTGTTATGATGAATTTGGCGTTTTTACCCATTCGTGTTAAAAACATTTTCATTTGTGAGTGCGTTGTGTTTTGAGCTTCGTCTAGTATTACGAATGCGTTATCTAGAGTTCTCCCACGCATAAAGGCGAGTGGTGCGATTTGTATGATGCCTTTTAGGAGGTAATCTTCGAGTGTGCTAGGTGGTAGCATGTCACGCAAGGCGTCATATAAAGGTTGCATGTATGGATCAAGCTTTTCCTTCATGTCGCCAGGAAGGAATCCTAGGTTTTCACCAGCTTCGACAGCGGGACGTGTTAGAATGATTCGTTTTACTTGCTTTTCTTTAAGTGCTTTTACAGCTAAGGCAACACCAGTGTATGTTTTACCTGTTCCTGCTGGACCTACAGCAAATACCATGTCGTTTTTTTTAACAAAGTCGACTAGTTTTTGTTGGTTTGGCGTCATGGCTTTAATTAGCTTTCCGCCAAGTCCGTGTACGAGGATTTGGTCTCTTTCGTTCATTCTTTCGATTTCTTTGGTATCGGATTGAATGATGCGTTCGATAACATTTGTATTTATAGCGTTGTAGCGCGTGTAGTGATTTTCGAGTCTTTGCATTCGAATTTCGAAATCGTCAAGCGTGTCTTTATCCCCATAAACTTTTATAAACGTGTCTCTAACCACTATTTTAAGTTTTGGATATAGTGCTTTTATGGTCTCGAGGTGCTTGTCGTTAGGTCCCCAAAATTCTTTTGGGTTAATATCTAATAGTTCAATTATTCTTTCGTTCAAAAGCTTTAGATTTAATTAAAAAATAAGTTAGCTTTGCAATATTCAAATTTAATTTTTTTATATTAAAAACTGAAATAAATATACGATAAATGAATTCAATAATTACGCTTACAACTGATTTTGGCTATAGAGATCACCATGTTGGTTCTATGAAAGGTAAGTTATTGAATGAAAGTAGGGATTTTACAATTGTTGATATTTCGCATGATGTTGATCCGTTTGATGTGCAAGGAGCGAGTTATGTTATAAATTCTGCCTATAAAAGTTTTGCTAAAGGAACGGTTCATGTTATTGGAGTTGATTGTGAATATACAGCTTTTAATAAACATGTCGTGATGTTTTGGCAGGATCAATACTTTGTTGCTGCGGATAATGGAATTTTAAGTTTTTTGACGCATCGTTTTATGCCTGAAAAGATTTATGAGATAACGATTCATGGCTTGTATCCAGAGGCGACATCGACCGAGATTTTATTGATAGTTGCTGCACATATTGCTAAGGGCGGAAGTGCGGATGTTATTGGTCGAGAGATCAAGGAATTAAAGGCAATAAAAAGTATTCAACCCAACATTAGTGCGGATAGCAATAGTATATTTGGATCGATCATTTATATTGATCATTTTGGGAATTGCATCAGTAATATTAATCAGCAATTAATAAAGGATGTTGCTAAAGGGCGTGACTTTTATGTATCGTTTGGTACAAAAAAAATTACGCGAATACATAGAAGCTATTCTGATTTTAAGGTCACTGAAGAAAGTAGATTGCGTGATTATGAAGGTGATGTTTTGGCTTTATTTAATGCCAATCAGTTTTTAGAAATTGCAATTTACAAATCGAATACAAAAACAATTGGAGGAGCAAAAACACTTTTTGGACTGCAAAATGGAAGTACCATTACTGTGAGCTTTATAACACCTCCCAAGAAAGAACAACTTTTTTAAATATTAAATAAATATGTTTATACGCATAGTAAAGTTAAGTTTTCATGAAGATAAAATAGACTTGTTTCTGAATAATTTTGAGGAAGTAAAGTCGGAGATTAGAAATTTTAAAGGGAATAACTTTTTAGAGTTGTATCAAGACAAAGACAACCCTTGTATATTTTTTACCTATAGCATTTGGGATGATGTACAGGATTTAGAGCATTACAAAGAATCGGCTTTATTTAAAGAAGTTTGGGCGTATACAAAACAATTTTTTAATGACAAGCCACAAGCTTGGAGTGTTGATAAATTAGCCTCTTTACCATAAAAAAGTTACACAAATTATGAAAGCATTATTATTACGAGAAATAAAATCGTTTTTTGGATCACCAATTGGCTATTTAGTTGTGGTGATATTTTTATTAATAAACGGTTTGTTTTTATGGGTATTTGAAGGAGAATACAATATACTGAATAGCGGATTTGCAGATTTGGGTCCGTTTTTTACATTAACACCATGGATTTTACTTTTTTTAATTCCGGCAACCACAATGCGTAGTTTTTCGGACGAATTAAAACTAGGAACCATTGAACTTTTATTTACAAAACCTTTAAGCACATGGGAAATTGTTTTAGGCAAATTTTTAGGTGCTTTTGTTTTAATTATTATTGCATTATTGCCAACGTTGCTTTATGTTTTTGTAGTAAAAGATTACACTTATGCTGACAATGTGTTAGATATGGGAAGCACAATGGGATCATATTTTGGGTTGTGTTTTTTAATTGCTGCATATACTGCAATTGGCGTTTTTACTTCGACTTTATCCGAAAATCAAATCGTAGCATTTATTTTGGCAGTTTTTTTATGTTTCGCTATTTTTTATGGAATTGAGGCTCTAGGAACTTTAACAGGAATGTTTACAGAACAATTTACATATTTAAGTATGCAAACGCACTTTAAAAGTATAAGTAGAGGTGTAATTGACACGCGAGACATTATTTACTTTGCATCTGTAACCGGAATATTTTTAGCCGCAACCGTGTATAAACTAAAAACTTTAAAAGCGTAATGAAAGCAACAAAAAAGAAAGCCTTACTGCAGTTTATCACTATAGTTGTTGCTGTAGTTGCTTTAAACATACTATCACAAGCTGTGTTTAAACGTTTTGATTTAACACAAGATAAAAGATATACATTATCCCAAACTTCGCATGATATTTTATCTAAGGTTCATGAACCCTTAATTATTGATGTTTTGTTGGACGGAAATTTTCCGGGAGAATTTAAAAGATTACAATACGAAACCAATCAAATATTAGAAGAATTTTCGGCTTACAACTCTAACATTAAGTTTAGTTTCGTTAATCCTTTAGAAGAAGAAGGAAAACCGCAAGAACAAATTGCACAAGAACTTTTTAATTTAGGATTAACGCCAATAAATGTAACAGTTGATGATAAGGGAAAACAATCCCAACAAATGGTTTTTCCGTGGGCTTTTGCTAATTATGGTGAAAAAACCGCTAAGATACAGCTACTAAAAAATATGATGGGAGCTAGTACGCAAGAAAAGGTGGTAAGTTCAGTACAGCATTTAGAGTATGCAATTGCAGAAGCTATTCATAAAGTTACACAAGAGAAAACAAAGAAAATTGCAATCATTAAAGGAATTGGTCAATTACACGACTTACAAATTGCTGATTTTTTAAAGAACATAAAAGACAGCTATAGAATTGCACCTTTTACTTTAGACTCTGTTGCTACAAATCCAATTAAAACAGCAGAACAATTACGCGAATACGACTTAGCCATTGTTGCAAAACCAACAATACCATTTACAGAGGAGCAAAAACAAGTTCTAGACCAGTATATGGTTCACGGCGGAAAATCGCTTTGGTTTATAGATCAAGTAAATGCTGATTTTGATAGTTTATATAACGAAACGGGATCTATTTTAGCACATCCACGAAATTTAAATTTAGAAGATTTATTTTTTAAGTACGGTGTTCGTGTTAGCCCAATGTTAGTAAAAGACGAAGTGGCAACACCAATAAAATTAGCCTCTGGCGAAATGGGAAGCCAAACACAATACGAGCAATATCCGTGGAAGTTTGCGCCCTATGTTTATCCAGAAAAAATATACGCAAAAGATACCACAAAACTAGGCTCAAAAAAATTAGACTACCACCCTATTGTTAAAAACGTTGACGGTATAAAATTTGATTTTGCAAGTCCGATAGAAATCTTAAAGAACAATTTAACAAAAACGGTTTTATTAACATCGTCACAATACTCTAAAGCTGTAGGCACACCAACGCCAGTATCGTTAGCTATGGTAGAAGAGGCTGCGCCAAACCCAAGTGAATATACAAATGGATATATTCCGGTTGCAGTTTTAGTTGAGGGAAGTTTTGAATCGGCATACAAAAACAGAGTTTTACCTTTTAAAGATAGTTCGTACAAAGTACAAAGCGAGAAAACAGGTAAAATGATTGTAGTATCAGATGGTGATGTAATTAAAAATCAAATTGACAATAATTATCAACCTCGAGAATTAGGTTATGATTATTTTAGTGGAATTTTATTTGGAAATAAAGACTTTGTTTTAAACAGTGTAAACTACATGCTGGACGATATTGGATTATTAGAAATTAGATCTAAAAATGTAACTATTCCTTTATTAGATAAGGAACGAGTTTATAAAGATTATACTAACATTCAGATTCTTACACTTAGTTTACCTATCGTATTAATTTTAATTTTTGGTGCCCTATTTATATTTGCTCGTAAAAAAATGTATGCTAAATAATTATTTGTAAAAGCCATTTTTTCGAAGTAAATTGCGATAGCCTTAATTGGCTCCAAACACAAATTTTTTGTATATGAAATTCATTGTATCTAGCTCATATTTATTAAAACAATTACAAGTATTAGGAAGTGTTATAAACAGTAGTAACACATTACCTATTTTAGACAACTTTTTGTTTGAATTAAATAAAAACACTTTAAAAGTTTCAGCCTCAGACCTAGAAACTACTATGTCTGCAGTATTAGAAATTGACAGTTCTGATAAAGGATCGATTGCTGTACCAGCAAAATTATTATTAGAAACGTTAAAAACTTTTGCTGAACAACCTTTAACTTTTACAGTTTTAGACAATAATACAATCGAGATTAGCTCAAACTCTGGTAAATATGCATTAGCTTATGCCTCTGGAGCCGAGTTTCCAAAAGCTGTAGTTTTAGAAGATCCTTCGAGCACTATTGTTCCGGCAGATATCATATCTACAGCAATTAGCAAAACTATTTTTGCAGCAGGTAATGATGATTTAAGACCCGTTATGTCTGGAGTATTTTTTCAGTTTTTACCAACAGGATTAATTTTTGTAGCAACAGATGCTCATAAATTAGTAAAATACGCACGTACAGATGTTAGCGCTGCAGAAAAGGCAGAATTTATCATGCCTAAAAAACCTTTAAACATTTTAAAAGGAATTTTATCTACATCAAACAGTGAAATCACAATTGAATATAACGATTCTAACGCTACATTTAAATTTGACAACTACACTTTAACTTGTAGATTAATTGACGGTAAATACCCGAACTACGAAGCTGTAATTCCAAAGGAAAATCCAAATCGATTAATTATGAATCGTACGGAATTATTAAGCTCTGTAAAACGTGTTGCCATTTTCTCTAATAAAACTACGCATCAAATTCGTTTAAAAATTGCAGGAAGTGAATTAAATATTTCAGCAGAAGATATTGATTTCTCTAACAAAGCAGAAGAACGTTTAAGTTGTGATTATAAAGGGGATGATATTCAGATTGGATTCAACTCTAAGTTTTTGACTGAAATGTTAAACAACTTACAAGCTGATGAAGTACAAATTGAAATGTCTTTACCAAACAGAGCCGGAATTTTAACGCCAATTGATGGATTGGATGAAGGCGAAACTGTAACTATGTTAGTAATGCCAGTTATGCTAAATAACTAAAAAATATAAAAGCCAGAATCTTAATTGATTCTGGCTTTTTTTATTCTTTATAATCTGATCGAATTGCTAAAAGCGGAATTTGAATTTCACCCACAATATCTTTCGTTAAATTTCTTTTAATGAAAACATCCGATAAAAAGTTTGATTTATAGCTTAACATCGCCAAAACATCTATGTGATTAAAGTTCATGAAATCATATATCGATTCCTTAACATCCTCATGAGGCATAACGACAAATTGAACATTTTTGGCTTTGTATTTCTCGCGCCATTCCTCAATTGTCTTATCAGACACATCACTCATTTTAGTTTTTACATACAAACACTTTACATTAGCCTCTAACCTATTCGCAATACGAATAACCTCTTTTAAGGCTTTTTTATCTTTATCTCTAAACTTGGTTGTAAATCCAATAGTTGATATTTTTTCGTATTTCGCGGATTCTGGAATAACTAATACATTTTGAGGAACATCACTCATAACATCTAGTACATTTGAACCAAACAATCGTTTAGCCCAATCTGTACCGCCAGAGGTTCCCATAACGATTAATCGCACATCTTCATCTTTAACCACCTCTTTCATGGTGTCAATTAAGCTACCATGTAGTAACATGTGATTTAATTTTATATGCTCTAATTTATTTTTAGACGCAACCTTTCTAAGTTTAGGCAAAATATCCCTAAAAGTTTCAAAAGTATCCAATTCAATAGAGCTATATATTTCAGGCGCAAAGGCTAAATTACCATCAAAGTTAATTATTGGCAGCTCATAAGCATGCAAAACAATAATTTCATAACCTAAATAATCAGCCATTTTTAGCGCATACAAAAAAGCATTGTCTGCAATTTCTGAGAAATCAGTTGGAAAAAGAATTTTTTTCATGGCTTTTTTTTAAAATTAAAAACTAACTTAATTATGATGTTAATTTAATCATTTTTAATCTAAAAAAATAAGAAAATGTATTTTATTTAACTATTTGAGCGTAATGCTCTTTAGTTTTAACCTTAGTAATAATTTCAGTAATAATTCCGTCTGGATTAATTACAAAAGTTGTTCTATGAATGCCATCATACTCTTTTCCCATAAATTTTTTGAGTCCCCAAACTCCATAATCTTTAAGCATTTTTTTATCAATATCTGAAAGAAGATGGAATGGTAAATTTTGCTTTTCAATAAATTTTTGAAGTTTAGGCTGCTCATCAGCACTAATACCTAAAACCTCAAAGCCTTGTGCCAATAACGCCTCGTAATTGTCTCTTAAGTTACAAGCTTGGACTGTACAGCCAGGTGTACTTGCCTTAGGATAAAAATACAAAACTAATTTTTTACCTTTGTACTGATTAAGAGTGTGTAAATTTCCGTTTTCATCCGGAATATTAAAGTCTGGTGCTTTATCACCTACATTTAAATGCATCATCTTACTAAATATTTTAAACTTTATAAAGTTACTAAAATGACTAAACAAGAAAAAGTAGATTTTGTTATAAATACACTTCAGGATTTATATCCCGAAATTCCAATTCCGTTAGATCATAAGGATCCGTATACGTTATTAATAGCTGTATTACTTTCTGCACAATGTACGGATGTTAGAGTAAATCAAATCACGCCTCTTTTATTTGCAAAAGCAGATAACCCGTACGATATGATTAAATTGAGTATTGAAGAGATACAAGATATTATACGCCCTTGCGGATTGTCACCAATGAAGTCTAAAGGAATTTATTACCTTTCTCATATTTTAATTGATAAACACAATGGCGAAGTTCCTGCTGATTTTGCCGCTTTAGAAGAATTACCTGCGGTTGGGCATAAAACAGCTAGTGTGGTAATGAGTCAAGGATTTGGTGTGCCTGCTTTCCCGGTTGATACACATATTCATCGATTAATGTATCGATGGAATTTAAGTAGTGGTAAAAATGTAGAACAAACAGAAAAGGATGCTAAGCGTATTTTTCCGATTGAAAAGTGGAACGATCTACATTTACAAATGATATGGTATGGACGTAAGTATTCGCCAGCGCGAGGCTGGAATTTGGATAGTGATATTATCACTAAAACCATTGGCAGAAAGACGGTATTAACAGAATACTACAAAAATAAAAAGAGCTAAACGATTTTATCGTTTAACTCTTTTTTGTTAATTTAAATTAATTTCTGCCATATCACCTGCAACAGTTTTTACACATTTTAGCTGAGCTGAATATTGCAAAATGAACTCGATTGTTGTTTTAGAAGGAAGTAATTTCTCCTTGTCCTTAACTTCCCCCTTATCTGTAATCTCTCCTTTTATTTCTTTTATTTCTTTTATTTCTTTTATTTCTTTTATTTCTTTTATTTCTTTTATTTCTTTTATTTCTTTTATTTCTTTCATTTTAAATTTTATGGATAATTTTGCTACTCGTTTAATATAATATTATTTTTATCAATTATCTTTCTCAAGTTCATTAAAGCATATCTCATCCTCCCCAAAGCAGTATTTATAGAAACTCCTGTTAGTTCTGAAATTTCTTTAAAACTTAAATCTTCATACACTCTCATGTGTAAAACTTCTTTTTGATCTTGCGGTAACTCATCAATTAGTTTTTTCAAATCATTCACAATTTGATCAGTTATTATTTTAGATTCAACATTCGGTGCTGAATCAGTAATTACTGAAAAAATAGAAAACTCTTCTGTTTCACGCTGAAAAGACACTTTCTTAGATCTCCTAAAATGATCTACGATCAAATTATGAGAAATTCTCATTACCCAAGGTAAAAATTTACCTTCCTCATTATAAGCACCAGATTTTAATGTTTTAATAACTTTAATAAAAGTATCCTGAAAAATATCTTCAGTAACATCTCTGTCTAAAACTTTAGAGTAAATAAACCCATATATTTTCGATTGGTGTTTATTAATTAGTTTCGCTAAAGCACTTTTTTCTCCCTCAATGTAAAGCTTAACTAACAACGCGTCATTTAACAAATCATTTCCCATAACTTTGTCTAATTTAAATTGTTATTACTTAATAAATTTCCTTAAACTAAATATACAAAAAAACAATTAAAATCAATGTTTTTTGTTAATTTTTTTTAACATAAAGTTTAATCTAGTTAACATTTTAAAAGTAAATCAAATAAATTTTACCGCCTAAAAAAAAACTGCAAAATCTATAATATGTTAAAATATATCGTTTAAATACAACATTTTTTAATAATGAATATATAAAACAATAACTGTCTTATTTGCGTATCTTTGTTAGATAAAAAACACAATATGCTCACTGATTTTAATTCTCTTGACACAAAAAAGTACATCCTTATTAAGGGTGCTCAATTGAATAATCTAAAAAATATAGATGTTGCTATTCCGCGTAATAAACTTGTTGTTGTTACCGGATTGTCTGGTTCAGGAAAGTCTAGTTTAGCTTTCGACACTTTATATGCTGAGGGGCAACGCAGATATGTTGAAAGCTTATCGTCGTACGCTCGTCAATTTTTGGGCAGACTTAACAAACCAAAAGTTGATTATATTAAAGGTATTGCTCCTGCAATTGCTATTGAGCAAAAAGTAAATACCGTTAACGCCCGTTCAACCGTAGGTACATCAACCGAAATTTACGATTATTTAAAACTTTTGTTCGCCCGCATCGGAAAAACATTTTCTCCCGTTTCTGACAACGAAGTTAAGAAACATACCGTTACGGACGTTATTAATTACATTAAAACATTAGACGAAGGTTCTCGTCATTTACTTTTAGCACCAATAAAACTAGAAGAAGGACGAACTTTAGAAAATAAATTAAAAGTATTACTACAACAAGGTTTTTCGCGTATTCTTATAAATGGCGAAACTGTTCGTTTAGACGAAATTGAAACAACCGAAAATATTGGTTCCGATTTATACATTATTATAGATCGTATTGTTGTTAAAAACGAAGAGGATTTTTACAACCGTTTAGCCGATGCTATTGATGTAGCTTTTTACGAAGGTAAAGGACAGCTTTTTATTGAAAATGTTGCTGACAAATCTAGAAGCGAATTTTCCAATAAATTTGAACTTGATGGAATCACGTTTTTAGAGCCAAACGTACATTTATTTTCGTTTAACAATCCTTACGGCGCTTGTCCAAAATGCGACGGCTATGGTAGTACCGTAGGAATTGATGAAGATCTTGTTTTTGGAAACACTGCATTATCTGTTTTTGACGGAGCTGTTTTTCCGTGGAAAGGAGAATCTATGGACTATTTTAGACAACAACTTGTAAATAATGCTTATAAATTTGATTTCCCGATACACAAACCTTATTTTGAATTAAGCGAAGAACACAAACAATTACTTTGGGATGGAAACAAATACTTTGTTGGTTTAACTGATTTTTTTAAAGAATTAGAAGAGAAAAGCTATAAAATTCAAAACCGAGTAATGCTTTCACGCTATCGCGGAAAAACTAAATGTACTGCATGTAAAGGAAAACGCCTTCGCGAAGAAGCTAACTTTGTAAAAATCAATAATAAAAATATTTCGGACTTAGTAGACTTGCCTATCATTAAACTAATTCCATTTATTAAAAACTTAGAATTAAACCCGTACGACCAACAAGTGGCCAAGCGTTTACTAATTGAGATTAATAATCGTTTGGACTTTTTAGATCAAGTAGGATTAAATTATCTTACTTTAAATCGAAACTCCGCAACACTTTCCGGCGGCGAGTCACAGCGAATAAATCTAGCAACCTCGTTAGGTAGTTCACTAGTTGGGTCTATGTATATATTAGATGAGCCAAGTATTGGTTTACACTCTAAAGACACTGAAAAACTTATAACTGTTTTAAACAAATTAAAAGATTTAGGTAATACAGTTATTATTGTCGAACACGACGAGGACATCATGAAATCTGCTGATATGATTATTGATATTGGTCCCGAAGCAGGATCGTTTGGTGGTGAGTTGGTTGCGCAAGGTACTTTTAATGAAATTTTAAAAGCAGATACGCTTACGGCAAAATACTTAAACGGCGATTTATTAATTGAAGTTCCCAAAAAACGACGAAAATTTAAAAATTATGTCGAAATTAAAGGTGCTCGGGAAAATAATCTTAAAAACATTGACGTAATTTTTCCTTTAGATTGTTTAACCGTAATTACAGGAGTTTCTGGATCAGGAAAATCTACTTTAGTAAAAAAGATTCTGTATCCAGCTTTACAAAAACATTTATTTAACACTGGCGAAAAACCAGGACAGTTTACAAGTTTAGAAGGCAGTTACAGCCATATTAAGGAAATTGAATATGTGGATCAAAATCCGATCGGAAAAAATTCACGTTCAAATCCGATCAGTTATATTAAAGCATACGATGATATTAGAGATTTATTCTCGAAGCAAAATCTATCAAAAATAAGAAATTATCAGCCTAAACATTTTTCGTATAACGTAGATGGCGGCCGATGTGAGCAGTGCAAAGGAGACGGAACCGTTACTATTGAGATGCAGTTTATGGCTGATGTACATTTAGAATGTGATGCTTGCCATGGAAAACGATTTAAAAAAGAAATTTTAGAAGTTCAATTTGATGGAAAAAGTATAAACGATATCTTAAGCCTAACGGTTGATGACGCCATGACGTTTTTCGAAAAAAATAATTTAACTAAAATACTCAATAAGATAAAACCATTACAAGATGTAGGTTTAGGATATGTACAGTTAGGTCAATCATCATCTACTTTATCTGGTGGCGAAGCGCAACGTATAAAACTTGCAACTTATTTAACAAGAGGAATTACTAAAGAAAAGGTACTTTTTATTTTTGATGAACCTACCACAGGATTACACTTTCATGACATAAAAAAACTTTTAAAGTCCTTTAACGCGTTAATAGAGAATGGCCATTCGGTTATCGTTATCGAACACAACCTTGACCTAGTTAAATGTGCCGATTACATTATTGATATTGGTCCAGAAGGTGGTGAATACGGTGGCGAATTAGTTGCCTTTGGAACGCCTGAAGAGATTGTAAAAAACAAAAAGTCAGAAACGGCTAAATATTTAAAAGATAAATTATAACAAAAACGCCCGATTAAAAATCGGGCGTTTTTTTATTTCTTTAAAAACTTCTCTTTTATAATCTCCACACCAATTGGTAATATCGATAAAACAATAATCGCTAAAACTACTTTGGAGAAATTGTCACGAATAAACGGAATGTTTCCTAAAAAATATCCTGCCAGCGTTAAACCAAAAACCCAAAGTATTGCACCAATAACATTATAAGTAATAAAAGTTTTATTATTCATTTTACCAATTCCAGCCACAAAAGGAGCCAACGTTCTAACAATAGGTACAAAACGAGCAATTACAATAGTTTTTGAACCGTATTTTTCGTAAAAACCATGTGTTTTCTCTAAATGTTCAGGCTGTACAAACTGTTTTCCAAAAATTTTAATTTGTACGGCTTTGTAACCAATGTTTTTCCCGATGCTATAATTTAAAGTATCTCCAGTAATTGCGGCTATCAATAAAATTACAATCATCACCCAAACATTTAATTCATTGGGTTGTGCTGCTAACATACCAGCGGCAAATAGTAAAGAATCGCCTGGCAAAAAAGGCATTACAACTACTCCTGTTTCAACAAAAACAATTAAAAATAAAATCGCATACAACCACAACCCGTACGAATTTGCAAATTCTGTTAGATGTTGATCGATATGCATTATAAAATCAAAAAGAGATACTAAAATTTCCATTAAAAAGTGTCATAAAATACTAAGCAACGAAGGTATAAATATGAAGCATAAAAACAAAAAGATCAGGCTAAAACCTGATCTTTTTTAATTTAATTCTTCATAATCAATATATTCACCAACCTTTTTCTTTTCACGCAAATCATTTACATTAATATCTGATTTAGATGTGTTTGAATTTGCTGAATATGATTGTGAATTTGAACCTGAATACTGATTTTGTGTTTGGTTGTAAAAGTCTTTCGCCTTTTCATTAAAATTTTTCTCCACTTTTTGAACGGCTTTTTGTAATAAAAAGGGGCCTAAAAATCTGAATAAAAATTTAATAGCATAAATAAGGACCAACCACACAATTGTTTTTAAAAACCCTGAAAAATCTGCTCTATCCATTACTAAAATATTTATACTCTCAAATTTACAAAAAATCCATAACCTTTTTTAGCAATTCTCTCATAAAATAATAATAAAAATGGTTACTTTTGGTTTTTATACTTTATTTAAGCTTTAAAATACACTTATGAAACTAAAGTTACTGGTTTTCAACATCTTAATATCCATTAGTTTAAATGCCCAAATTACAAATACCATTAACTCTAATAGACCAGGTGAGTCGTTTGGGGCGTATTCTATTGGAAAAAAAGTTTTTCAGTTAGAAACTGGGATTTATTATGATAATCAAGATCATAAGCTTTTACAAGAAAAATCAACAGGTTTTGGAGCAGAAATAGATTTAAGATACGGTTTCTTTTTTGAGCAATTGGAATTTATAGGAGAAATTGATTATAAGTTTGATAAATTCACCTCGCCTTATATACAAGAAAATCGCAACGCTTTTAATGGTTTACGACTTGGAGCCAAATTTTTAGTATACGACCCTTGGAAAAAATATATTCAAAAAGAAAATATTTACAGCTGGAACATCCGTCAAAAATTTAAATGGCGTAATCTTTTACCAGCAGTATCTATTTATGCAGGTGCTAATTTTAACGTTGGCGATAATCCATATACCTTTACAACCGACCCAAGTATCAGCCCTAAAATAATGGTACTTTTACAACAAATTATTGCTCCAAGATGGGTAATCACAACCAACATTATTGCTGATAAAATAACAACAGATTATCCTAGCTACGGCTACATATTAACGGTAACTCATGGATTTAATCGCAAATGGTCTGGATTTGTTGAGTCACAGGGGTATAAATCCGATTTCTACGCGGATCATATTTTAAGAGGTGGCGCAGCTTATTTACTAAAAAAGAATTTACAATTTGATGCTTCGCTAGGTTTTAATTTTAAAGATACTCCTCAGGTTTTAATGGCCGGAATTGGTATGTCGTGGCGATGGGATAAAAAACATAAAGGAACAGAAGTTAAAGGATTAGAGCAACCTTTAAAAACTGCACTAGATAATTATTTAGGAATTGATGAAAACGGAAATGTTGTATTGCCAGAAACGGAAGAAGAAAACAACACAAACCAAATAGAATCTACAGAATCTGAAAATTTAAATCCAGAAACCTCATCACCAGAAAACGAAACTGAAATTGAGGTGGAACACCGAGAAGTTGAAGAAGAAGAACTTATTTTAGAATAATGATACTAGTTAAGCAAATACATACTAAAGAGGAGATGAAACAATTTGTTTCATTTCCTTTTTCACTTTATAAAAACAGTAAATATTGGGTTCCTGGAATGATAAAGGAAGAGTTGAAAAGCTTTGACTTAAACCCAAATATACTCGAAAGTATTAAAGTTAATTACTTTTTAGCCTACCAAAACAATAAAGTAGTTGGCCGAATTGCCGTGATTATTAACTGGACTGAGGTTAACGATTTAAACAAACGCAAAGTACGCTTTGGCTGGTTTGATTTTATTGATGATATTGAGGTATCTAGTGCTTTATTACAAAAAGCCGAGGAGTTTGCTAAAGAGCATCAGCTTGAATATGTTGAGGGACCTATGGGATTTACAAACATGGATAAAGCAGGAATGCTAACACATGGGTTTGATTATTTACCTACAATGATTGGGCTTTATAATTACGAATATTATCCTAAACATTTAGAAAAATTGGGCTATAAACCCGAAGCCGAATGGTTAGAATTTTCGATGACAATGGAAAATATTGGTAAGGCTTGGAACATGGAGAAAATGGCAAGCATGATCGAAAAAAGATATCAAGTAAAAGCATTACAATTTAATTCAATAAAAGAAGTATTACCTTATGTAGACGAAATGTTTGGCGTTTTAAATAGTTCGTATTCCGAGTTACAAAGCTACGTACCAATACAACAATACCAAATTGATCATTATAAAGAAAAATATATCAGCTTTATTCATCCAGATTATATTAGCATCATCGTAAATCAGGATCATAAAATTGTTGCATTTGCTATAACAATGCCTTCTTTCTCAAAAGCATTTAAAAAAGCGAACGGAAGTTTATTCCCTTTTGGTTGGTATCACTTATTAAAAGCAATGAAAAAAAATGATCACGCCGAATTTTATTTAATTGGAATTGAACCTGAATATCAGTCTAAAGGTGTAACAGCGTTAATATTTAGAGATTTTTATAATCGTTTTACAAAACGTAGAATTAAAACTGTAGAAACTAATCCGCTGTTAGAAGAGAACAAAAAAATACAACAACTTTGGAAAACTTTTGATCCAATTATCCACAAAAAAAGAAAAACATATCGAAAAGATATATAAAGAAAAAGCCCAAAAGAAAATTCTTTTGGGCTTTTTTATATTATATGTTTGTTTTAAACTGCTCTAAAAAGCGAACATCATTTTCATAAAACATTCTAATATCACCAATTTGATATAAAAGCATTGCAATACGCTCGATTCCCATACCAAAAGCAAAACCATTATACGTTTCGGCATCAATATTACAGTTTTTTAAAACGTTAGGATCAACCATACCGCAACCCATAATTTCTAACCAACCTGTACCTTTAGTAATACGGTAATCTGTTTCTGTTTTTAATCCCCAATACACATCAACCTCAGCAGATGGTTCTGTAAACGGGAAATAAGATGGACGTAAACGTATTTTAGACTTTCCAAACATCTCTTTTGTAAAGTATAAAAGAGTTTGTTTTAAATCTGCATACGAAACATTTTTGTCAATATACAAACCTTCTACTTGATGAAAGATACAGTGCGAACGAGACGAAATAGCTTCGTTACGGAAAACACGACCTGGAGAAATTGTACGAATTGGTGGCTCGTTAGCCTCCATGTATCTTGCTTGGATAGATGATGTTTGCGTACGTAATAAAATATCAGGATTGGTTTGGATAAAAAACGTATCCTGCATATCACGTGCTGGATGATATTCGGGTAAGTTTAATGCTGTAAAGTTGTGCCAATCATCTTCGATTTCTGGTCCCTCAGAAACATTAAAACCAATGTTTGAAAAAATATCAATAATTTGATTTTTAACAATTGATATTGGATGACGAGAACCTACTTTAAAAGGCTCGCCCGGACGCGTTAAATCTCCAAATAAACCACTAACATCTTCTTTACTTTCTAAAGCATCCTGAATAGATTTTACCTTTTCTTCTGCCGTAGTTTTTAATTCATTAATGATTTGACCAAATTCCTTTTTTTGGTCGTTTGGTACATTTTTAAACGCTGCAAATAAATCTTTTAAAATACCTTTACTTCCTAAGAATTTAATTCTGAAAGCCTCTAAGGTTTCTTTATTATCTGTTGAAAAAGCTTGAGCTTCTCCAATATATTCTTTTATCTTATCTATCATTGTAATAATCAATATAGATTGCAAATTTACGAATTATATTTTTTTAAGACTAAGGAAACCTATAAACTTTATTATTTGTTTTAAAAACAAAAGCCTACCTGTAATTATAGTAGGCTTTTGACTCAAAAAAATAACCTTATATAACTCTATAAAAAAAATTACACCTTACTTTTTAAAGCACGATAATAAATAATTGGAAAAACAAGTAAGGTGAATAATGTTGCAGAAACTAATCCTCCGATAATAACAACCGCTAATGGTTTTTGACTTTCTGATCCAATACCAGAACTTAATGCTGCAGGCATTAAACCTATGGCTGCCATTAATGCTGTCATTACAACCGGTCTAATTCTGTGTTGTACTGATATTGCAATGGCTCTTGTTAGATTGTTTTTATGTTCTTTAAATTGTTGTTTAAATTCGGTAATTAAAATAACACCATTTTGTATACAAATTCCAAAAAGAGCGATAAAACCAACTCCTGCTGAAATTCCAAAATTTAATCCTGTTAAATGCAAGGCAAAAATTCCGCCTATTAAAGCAAATGGAACATTTATTAACACGTAACCTGCATCTTTTGCATTTCCAAAAAGAACAAATAATAGTATAAATATAATTCCTAAGCTTATGGGCACAACGTGTACCAATCTTTCACTTGCTCGTACTTGATTTTCGAATTCACCCGTCCAATCAATGCTATAACCCTCTGGTAATTTTATTTTTTGTTTTACTACTGCTTGTGCATCGGCAATAGTACTACCTAAATCGCGTTCTCTAACTGAAAATTTTACGCCGATGAAACGTTTGGTATCATCTCTATATATAAATGCTGGTCCTGTAAGTTGATTTATGTCTGCTATTTCTTTTAAAGGAATTTTTGTTCCCGATAGGGTTGGAATCATTAGATTCATGATATCGGTTTCATCTTTTCTAAATTCTTGGTCAAAGCGGATACGAATATCAAATTTGCGATCCCCTTCATATTTTTGTGTCGCGGTTTTACCACCAATCGTCATCTCTATTACCGCTTGTGCATCGGATTTTGTTATGCCATATATTGCCATTTTTTCTTCATTTAAAACGACTGTCATCTCTGGCTGCCCAAGATTTTTTAATACACCTACATCTTTAATCCCTTCAATATCCTTTATCTCATTTAAAACAACTTTTGCTAATTCATCTAATTTATTTAAGTCGTTTCCGTATATTTTAATAGCGTTCGAGGCTTTAATTCCTGCAGCTGCTTCTGCTACATTATCAACAATGGGTTGCGAATAGTTATAAGTAATACCTTGATATTTTGAAAGTTCCGCATCCATTTCATTAATAATATCTCCCATATTAACACCACTTCTCCACTGTTTTTTGGGAACTAAATCTACCTGAAATTGCACAAAATAAAAGCCGTTGGGGTCTGTTCCGTCATTACTTCTTCCTGTTTGAGACAAAACTTGTTCTACCTCAGGAAAATTCCCTAATTTCTTTCTTAGCTCTGATGTTATTTTTACACTCTCGGTTAGTGAAATGCTCATAGGTAACTCGGCAGTAACCCATAAAGCACCTTCGTTTAATTCTGGTAAAAACTCTGTTCCTAACCATTTTGTTGAACCTATTGAAATACCAAAAGTTGCTATAGCGATTAATAATGTTATTTTTTTATGTGCAAATGTAAAATTGAAAGCCTTTAAAACTGTTTTATTGATAAAACGAGTAAAGAAGTTTTCTTTCTCTACTACATTTTTCTTTAAAAGTAAGGCACATAAAAGAGGAACCAAGGTTAAGGTAAAAATTAAAGCTCCTAAAAGTGCGAAACCTAAAGTCCATGCTAAAGGTGAAAACATTTTTCCTTCAACTTTTTCAAATGAAAAAATAGGTAATAACGCCGAAATGATAATTAGTTTAGAGAAAAATATGGCTTTACCCATTTGTGCACCTGTATTTTTTACCAATCCGAACTTAGATAGCTTATTGAATTTATCCATTCCAATCTTTTTGGCTTTATGATCGAGGGCGACAAAAATACCTTCGACCATTACTACAGCTCCATCGATAATAATTCCAAAATCGACGGCTCCTAAGGAGAGTAAATTGGCGCTCATTCCTTTTAGATTCAGCATAAAAAATGCAAAAAGTAATGAAAGTGGGATAACGACAGCTACAATTACGGTAGTGCGCCAATCTGCCATAAACAAAAACACTATGGCTGTTACTAAAATAATTCCTTCTATTAAATTATGTTTAACGGTATCTGTACAATATGCCATTAAGTCATCACGATCGTAAAATGTAACCATTTTAACGTCAGAAGGTAGTATACTTGTGTTAAGCTCTTCTATTTTATCCTTAATTCTGGTTAAAGCTTCACTTGGGTTTTCTCCTTTTCTAATTACAACAATACCTTGTACTACATCATCGTCGTTGTTTAATCCAACCTGACCTACTCGTGGTGCGCTGGCTTCATGAACAACTGCTACATCTTTAACTAAAAGAGGATTACCATTAAAATTATTTATTATAGTGTTTTCGATATCATTAATATTATCAATCATACCAATTCCTCGAACCACATAAGCTTGACCATTTTTTTCGATCACATCTCCTCCAACATTAATGTTAGATTTTGAAACTGCATCAAATAAGTCGATTGGTGCTAAATCGTATCGTTGCAATTTTTGTGGGTCTACAGTTATTTCGTAAGTTTTTTCTTGACCTCCAAAAGCCACAACATCTGCAACACCAGGAACTCGACGTAACTCACGATCTATTGTCCAGTTTTGAATGGTTAGCAAATCTCTGGTGTCTCGAATATTGGATTTTAGCGTGTATCTAAAAACTTCGCCTGTTGGCCCGTAGGGCGGTTGAACCTCTGGATCTACTCCTTCTGGAAACTGAATGTTAGTTAATTGATTGTTTACTTGTTGTCGTGCAAAAAAATCCTCTACATCATCATCAAAAATAATTTTAACGACAGAAAGTCCAAACATGGTTACACTTCGTACGTTTGTTTTTTTTTGCACACTATTCATTGCTATTTCAATTGGTGTGGTTACAAAACGTTCAATTTCTTCGGCACTACGTCCGTTCCACTCTGTTACAATAACTATTTGTGTGTTCGTAACATCTGGAAAAGCCTCGATTGGAATTTTTAAATAACTTACAATTCCTGCAATTGCTAAAAGTATAACTGCCGCAAAGGTTAAGAATCTGTTTTTAAGAGAAAAACCTATAATATTTTTAATAAATTGATTCATACTTATTTATTCATTTTGGGCATTGTATATTAATAATCCGTTTTTAGAAAATATTTTTTCGTTAGGCTGTAAACCGGATGCGATATATGTTGTGTTTCCTATGTGGCGGTATACCTCAACTTCACGAGTTTCAATCGAAAATTTATCTTTAAAAATCATAACCCATGTTTTGCTCTTATCAAAAATTATAGCGTCTGAAGGGACTGAAATAAGTTGTTTATTTTCGTTGTATTTTACGGTAACCGTACAATTCATATCGGGTTTTAATTGATAATTCGAATTTGGAATTCGAACTCTAAACTTCATTGCTTTAGTTTCTGGATCCATAACATTATAAATTTTTTCAATTTTACCTTGATAATGTTCATCCGGAAAAGCAAGTGTATTTACCTCAACATCGTAGTTAACCTTTATTTTTAGAAATATCTGATTCGTTTACATTTGCTACAGCCCAAATTTCATTAATTTCGGCAATGTTAAATAGCGGTACAGGTCGATCGGACTTTAATTGGTCATTAATTGTAATATCTTTGGTTACAATAAATCCGCTAATTGGAGCAATAACTTCGTATAGGGAACCATCTTTTAATCTATAAATAGCATATACCTCGTTAATTCTTTTCAATTCGGCTTTAGCAATGGCAACATCACGTTCTGCCATGTTTAGCTCTGCGTCTGAATTTAATTTGGCACTATTTAAATCTTTAGCTGTTTGAAGTTGTTTTTCTGCGTTTTGAAGTTCATGAACAGCATCTAATCTTTCCTTTTGAAAATGTGCCACATCTGTTGATTGAATTACTGCCAAAACTTGTCCTTGCTTTACATAATCGCCCAAACCTACATTTATGTTTTTTACTACTCCATTAACAATTGAGTTAACCTCAGCAACTTTATTATTATCAGAGGTAATTTTTCCAAAAAATCGAATTTCGTTACGAACAGTATCAACTTTAGTTGTAAAAAACTCTGACTTTTTAAGCATCTCATCACTTAAAGAAAATGCCGATTTTATCTCTAAAACTTCTTCTTTTTTACAATTCATAAACAATATACTTACTAAGGGTAGTATGTATTTAAGGCTTGAGGTGTATTTAAAATTCATTTCCTAAAAGTGTTTTTAAGTTTTCTGATTGTTCTACTAGCTGTATTTTTATTCGAGTTATTTCTTGGATTGATTGATTATAAGTGTCGAAAAAGTCAAGAAATTCTAAAATTGATAGATTTCGCTTTTGGAAATTCTCGCCCATTCCTTTGTTTACTAAATCAAAATCTGAAGAATATAAATTTTGAGATGTTTTATACTCTGAAATAGCATTTTGGTATAACTTCCATTGTTTTTGCAAACTCAAAACAATTGATTGTTTAACAGCTTCGTTATTTGTATTTGCTTGATCTAACTTATACTTAGCTGCTTTAATGTTACCTTTATTTCTATTAAAAAAAGGCAGATCCATTGCAATTCCTCCATTTATTTCATTTGCGTATGCACCCGAATTTTGATCGTAATTTGCCATTAAAGTAATATTTGGAATGCGCTGCTTTTTTTCGTTATACAAAATAGCTTGGGCTAAAACGGTTTGTTCTTGAGCTTCTTTAAGTTCTGGATTATATTGAAGTATTTTGTTTTGGAGGTCTGAAAGAGAAACTAACTTAATGTAGTTTTGATAGTCTGCTTCGGTTAATAAAGGCTTCACATCGTCGTTAGATCTAAGTAAAACTTGTAAGTTTTCTTGATTTTCTAAATAATCCGTAATTAATTCCGAACGTGTGGTGTTTAATTGTAGTAAAGCTCCTTTTAAACGAACCACTTCTTTAAGAGCAATATTGCCTTTACTTGCCTGCTTTTCGTATTCCGTAACTAAATTTTGAACCAGTTGGTATTGATTATTGTAAACGTCAACTAACTTTTGTTGCTCGAAAACTTGAGCCATAGTATGATGAAGCTTTTTTTGAAGTTCGAGTATTAATTTTTCGAATTCAATTTCGGCTAATTTGGTATTCGATTTAGCAACTGCTAGTTCGGCTTTACGTTTTCCTCCTAACAGAATTAATTGTTCAATTTTAAAAACTTTTTGTGCATTAGTTCCGCTGGTATGAAAGTATTTGTTGTTATCAGGATCATATACATTAAACTCGAAACTAACATTTGGATTGGGGTAAACCTTTGCTTGAATTTCAAGAGCTTTAGCAGCTTGTATTTCGAAATTTTGTGCTAATAATTTAAAATTACGGGTCATAAACAAACTATCTGCCTGTTTGAGCGTAATTTGTAGGTGAGAATTTTGCGCCTGTAATGCAACGCTAAAAAATAAAAAAAGAAGTGCTGTTTTAAAATTCATGTTCTTTGTAATTTTAAAACAAAGGACTCTAAATGCAGCTTAAAATAAGCTTAAAACGTATAAATTTTAGCTTAAAGGAAATTGTATTTTAAAAAGATTGGTGTGTTTTGTAGGAGTACTATATTCGATTTTAGCTTGATGTATTTGACATATTTTGTAAATAAATACCAAACCAAGTCCAAAACCTTTTTTGTTTTGGCTGTTTTTTCCTCTAAAATAATAATGAAACATTAAGTCTCTTTCTGATGAAGATAAAGTTGGACCTGAATTCTCGAAGATAAACTCGAAAAAACTTACCGTTTTTTTTAACTTGATATTAGCCGAATTAGTATCTGAATATTGAATTGCGTTTAGCATCATATTCATAATTAAAAGTTTTAATAAGCTAGCGTTTGCACGTAGTTTTAAATCTGCTTCTTCTTCAATATCTATAAAGGCAATGTCAAAAACAAAATCTGGATATAAAATCGTCAGTTCTTGTACGCAATCAAAAACAAGTTCATCTGTACTAACATTCGTTTTCACTAACTTTTGATTACTTTCTACCTTAGATATTTCGAGCAATAGAATTATTATTTCACTTAAATTTTTAGTATTTTGCTTTTGCTCTAAAAGTAATATTTTTTGCTTGTCTCCATCTGTTTCACGCTCAATTCTATCAAAATTAGAAACTAAAATTGCTATTGGAGTTTTAAGTTCGTGAGAGATATGCTGTATGGCACTTTTTTGGAAGGATAATGATTTATTTAAACGTTGCATCATAACATTGAACTGATCACGAAGCATTTCGACCTCAGTAATATTACCTATAGATTCTATATTATGAAATGAATTATTTATATCAAAAGAGGTTATTTTATTTGTTATTTCGGTTATGGGTTTTGATATTTTTTTTGACAAATAAAAAACTACAATTATGATTATGCAGGAAATTATTAAAAAAGTTCCTAGTAGTAAATTACTTAAAAAAGAAAGTTTAGAATAGCCATACGTATCGTAAGCTTTAAAAATACCGTAATATTCTGTCCCGTTTTTATAAACATAAACACCTACAATATCATACAAATCTTCTTTCCCTTCAAACCAAGGTTTTTTTTTAGAGAGTTTCTGTAAAATATGATCTGAATATTTTATTGGAGTATTATCTATACTTGCATAAATAGGCTTCTTATTCTTATCAAAAATTAAAAGCTTTTCGTCGTATAAATCTTGTAATGTAATTAAGTCTATTTTATCAAGAATTTGATTGTTCATTTCTTCAAATTCGGTTAAAAAATGCAGCGTAATTTGAATTTTTTCTTTTTGTCGTTGCTGAAAATCTTCTTCTCTGTATTCTGCGAAAATAAAATATACCGCAAGTAGTGTAAGGGCTAATAACATAATTGTTACGCCCGAAAAATACACTAACATTTTGCGTCTAATCTTCATTATTATTTACTTAAATAATAACCAAACCCTATTTTGGTTTTTATTGTATTTTTTTGAAAAGCTTTATCTATTTTTTTTCTTAAAAAGTTTATATACACTTCTATTGTATTGGTATTTGCATCTATTGCCTTGCCCCAAATTGTTTCTATTAATTCGGCTTTAGTGACTAATTCACCCTGTGCAATCATTAGCTTTACTAATATTTGGTATTCGCGAGGAGTTAACTCAATTTCGACCCCTAATCTGTTGGCAGTTTTAGAAATTGTGTTTACTGAAATATCGCTAAAGGTATAACTGGTAACTTCTGTGTTTCCGTATTTAAAGTTTTGCGTTTTTTTTATAAGTAATTTAATACGAGTACTTAACTCTTTCATAAAAAAAGGTTTTGTTAAATAATCATCAGCACCTGCATTAAATCCTTCTATTTTGTCATCAAGTTCGCTAAAAGCTGTTAGCATTATAACGGGAGTGTTAGTATTAAATTCTCTAAACGATTTACAGATTTCGTATCCGGTCTTACCTGGTAAATTAACATCCAAAATTACAGCGTCGTAAAGTTGATTTTTTAATAATCGCTCAGCTAAAACACCATCAAAAACAGTATCAGAAAATATTTCTTCTTCTAAAAGTGCATCTTTAATATTTTGAGATAACGTAGGATCGTCTTCAATAATTAATACTTTCATTTTTTAAATATATTCGCGTTCTACAAAATAATTAACTATCGCTTCTTTCATTAAAACTTGCTGTTCACCCGCTTTTAGCGTTGGTAACATTTCTTTTACTTTATAGTGTGGCCAACCATCGGCATCAAAATATTCAAACTCATAATATCCATAAGGTTCTAATAAACGACAAATAGCAATATGCATTAGGTTTACTTTTTCGTCTTTTTTATATTTTTTATTGAATTGTCCTAATTCCTGAACTCCTATTAAATATATAATTGCATCCAAATCTAGGGTGTCGCCGTCAGCAAATTGGTTGGATAATTTTACAACTAAATTCTCCCATCGCGTTTTTAATTCTATATCTCTAGCCATGTGTGTTTTTGATTTTTTGATATACAAAGATACATAAGTTGAAATTGTTATTTGATAAAACCTATATTTGTGAGATAATTTAATTGAAATGAGTTTTATTGATATTGTTTTAGGCGCTGTACTTATTTGGGGAACCATACAAGGTGTTCGTCAAGGATTCTTTGCTGCATTAACATCTTTTATTGCCTATATTTTAGGTATTTATTTGGCGATAAAATTTTCGTCGGTAGTGGCAAGTTATATTGAACCAAAAGTAGAATGGAATCCAAAAACGATTGAGATTGCTGCCTTTGGAATCACTTTTGTTGGTGTGGTAATTTTATTGTTTTTTATCGCCAAAATTTTCACCAAATTAGCCGATTGGGCTTATTTAGGTTGGGTAAACAGACTTTTGGGTGGTTTATTTGGTTTACTAAAGTATACGTTACTTTTAAGTGTTTGTTTGAACTTATTCGAAAAAATTAATTTTAATAATTTTTTTATGAGTGAAGAAACCAAAACAAATTCTATTTTTTATGATAAGGTACAATACACAGCTCAGCTAGTTTATCCAAGTTTAGAGGAATGGTATAATGATTTAAAAAATTTAGATAAAAGAAATACTGAAGAATTAAAAACTGAGAATAATTTATAATAAAAAAAACTGAAGTAAAATTACTTCAGTTTTTTTATGTCTTTATCTAAAAGCCAACCTTGTTTTCCGTCGGCAATTTGAATTTTTGTCCAAGTATGATTACTTTCTAAAATAGCAACTTTTGTTCCTTCATGCAAAGTAAAAGCTTCATCGGCAGTATTTTTAGGTTCGCTTTTAACCGAAATAACATCCGTAAAAACAATTGCAAAAACTTCTTTATTTACAATGTCTCTGTTTTTAAAACCCGAAGTAAAACTTATCGCTCCCAATCCAATAAAAACAAAAAACAAGATAAAGAATATACGTTTTTGTGTTGTCGATGTTCCTAAATAATATCCAATAAAACATCCTAACATTATAAAAAAGCTAATTACAGCTAACCATGCCCAAGTATCATAATGCATAATATTTACAAAAGATTTAATCATTTGGGCAAAACCAACCTTCGGAATCTCTTTAATATCATCAATTGTCATACGTTGTGCGTACTTTAAATTGGTTTGCACATCAACATCCGATGGGTTTAGCAACAACGCCTTTTCATAATTATAAATAGCAGGTGCTATATTTTTTAATTTATAGTGAGCATTTGCTAAATTAAAATATAAAGCCGCCGACTCATAGTTTCCATTCAAGGC
This sequence comes from uncultured Flavobacterium sp., assembly GCA_947631175.1. Taxonomy (GTDB): domain Bacteria; phylum Bacteroidota; class Bacteroidia; order Flavobacteriales; family Flavobacteriaceae; genus Flavobacterium. The sequence goes on along the minus strand of CANRKI010000013.1, from coordinate 11,047 downwards.
TTTCTCGTAAGCTGTTACTGCATTTTGATATTCACTTTTTTCATAAAAACTATTACCCTGTGCTACCCACTTTTGTAGTTCGCTTATGTTAGATCCAATTGCTTGTGAAATAAAGCACAACCATATCAGTATAAATTGTATATGTTTTAACTTTTTCATGTTTACAATTGTTTGTTTAAATCTGTTAATACCTGACTTGCTAAATCGTAATCATTTTGCATTTCTGTGTTTGATGACGGAGCATAACGAGCCATTTCACAGTTTTGTTTAATTTTAATAAAACTCGCTATTGTTTGCTCGGATGCTTTTTTAGATTGTAGCAATTCTTTAATGTTATCCGAACTCATTTCTGAGGTTTCAATATTTAATTTTGCCTTCAAGAAATTATGTAAAGCACGTTCCATAGCCACATAAAAAGCCTCCTTGTTCCCTATTTGTTTTTGAGCTTCCGAAAGATATTTTTTAGCTAATTTGTTAGATTGTTTTACTTTATTACCAACAACATCGGCGTCTAAAGCTTCTTTCTTTTTACGTAAAACAATTACAACAGGAACACCTGCTACAGCAACAAACAATAAAACATAAAATAAAGTAGATCCTAAAAAGTCATTCGTTACTTTATTAAATGTAACTTGATTTTTAATGTACGCAAATTCATCTTTTGCAACTACTTGTTTTTTATTATCTACACTATCCGAGCTTGCAACAACATCACCTTGGGTAACATCTAATTCTATTTCATCAGATGTAATTGTTTTGTATGATTTTGTTTTTAAATCAAAATAAGAAAAACTTAAAGGCTTAATAACAAATTTTCCTTTTTGCTGCGGAATAATTGTGTATCTATTTCCTTTACGACCAACCATACCCGATAAAGGAGTCTGAATATTTTCGATCACCTCTGGATCAAAAACCTCCAACGCGGCAGGTAAAGTTAATTCTGGAAGAGAGAAAAGTTTTAAATTTCCTTTTCCAACAACCTCAACCACTAAATCTAAAGACTCTCCAGTTTTTAAAGCCGTTTTAGAAGGTAAAACCTTAAATTCAAAATCTCCAACTGCTCCATTAAAATCGGCTGGTTTACCAGTTTCTGGTAACGCCTTAACTTGTATCGATTTATTACCCGCTACAACCGATTTTTTACCTTGTTTATAAACCTGACGACCAAAAACATCATACTGTCCTGTTGGTACGTCCATATCAATATCTAACTTCAAGGGTTCTAAAGGTAAACTTCCCGCTTTTTGTGGATACAATACCACTTTACGTATTTCGATCGAAGTATAAATCTCATCATTATACGTATCACGTACCGGCTTAAACTCTTTCATCTCAATAAACTGACTCCAAAAATTGTTATATTTTGGTGTTGCAGTTTCTTGCGATCCATACACATTAGCATACGGACTTACATATAATTTATAAACAACAGTTATAGGTTCGTTTACATACGGATTTTGGTTCGATATGTTGGCAACTAAATGCACGCCCTCGCCTATTTTGCCTTGAGGTTGTTGTGGTTGCGGACGACCGCCACGAGCAAAACCAAACGGATCGTAACCTTGGTATGGATCTTCTTCTTGCTCAACAGCATCGCCAACTTTTACTTGTAAAGCTTTTGTTTTATATATTTGACCATCAATCTCGATTGTTGCTGGTCTTATCGTAAAAGTTCCTTTTTTGGTTGGAGATAAATAAAATGAATAACTTTTGTTAAACGATTTTTTTCCGTTAACCCAAGAGTATGAAACGGATTGGTTAGGTCCCATTAAAATGGAAAAACCATCAAAGCTTGGGGCTTTAAAATTATCTCCGTCTTCATTCATTACAAATTCTACGCGTAATCTCTCGTTGATACCAATAGACGACTTGTTTACCTTAGCCTCAAAGGTTACTTGAGCTAAAGCACTTTGTGTAATTAGTAATAATAGAATTAAATAATGTTTCATTGTTATTTGGTGCTTAAATTACCAGTCTTTTTCACTTTTTATAGGTTTTCCTTTAACCTCTTGACCTTTAACTTTTTCTTGAATTCGACGTTCCTCGTTGTTTAAAGCATCTAACATATTTTGCATCTGCTGCTTGTTTGCGTTAGATTGTTGAGGGTTTTGTTGATTCTGTTGGTCTGGATTTGATTTTTGATCTTGATTTTGATCTTTGTCATCTGGCTTAGGCTGGTTCTGATCTTTATGGTCTTCTTGATCTTGCTTATCCTTTTGATCCTGATCTTTGTTTTGATCTTTATTCTCGTTATCCTGTTTTGGATCTTGTTTTTGATCCTCATCTTTATTTTTATCGTCTTTCTTATCGTCGTCTTTAGGCGGATTTTTATCTAACATATCTTTCGCTAAAGCAAAATTATATCGCGTTTGCTCATCTGTAGGATTATTTCGGAGTGCATTTTTATACGCTTCTACAGCACCTTGATAATTTTTTTCGGCCATTAAAACATTTCCCAGATTGTGAAATGCCTGATGACGTTCTGCCTTTGTTGTTGCGTTTTGAATGGCTTTAGCATAAGCCAATTTTGCTTCTCCTTTTTGATTTTGCTTATAAATCGAGTTCCCTAAATTATACGATGCGTTTGAAGAAGTAGGGTTTTTAAACTGTGAGGTTCGATAAGATGCCTCTGCGTTTCGATATTCTTCTTTTTCGAACTGACGATTACCTTTGGTTATATTTTTATCTTTTTGTTGAGCAAAAACCGAAACAAAACCTCCCAAAAGTACAATCAAAGTATGTTTAATTTTATTTTTCATTTTGCTTTACATTAAATAAATTAAGTTTTGTAATCCAAGCCGTTTTTCTATCTAGCAATAATACATCAGCTAGTAAGAATAAAAATCCAAAGAATAAGAACCATTGAAACTGCGATTCAAAATCGGCAATTTGTTGCGATTCAAATTCTGTTTTTTGTAAAGTAGATAATTTATCTTTTATAAATTCGGTAACTTGTTTTGTATTGTTTCCGTACACATAACCACCATTTCCTTGTTCTGCAATGGTTTTTAAAGTTGCTGGACTAAAGCGTGTAATTACAGTTTCGCCTGCATTATCCTTTTTATATCCTTGAATGGTTCCGTTGTAACGAATAGGAATCGGGCCTCCTTTTTCGGTTCCCAATCCAATAGTAATAATTTGAATTCCTTGCGCTTTTGCCTCCTCAACCGCTTGTTCATAACCCATTTCGTGATCTTCACCGTCAGAAAGTAAAATTAAAACTTTACTAGTGGCAGGATTATCAAAAGATTTTGTAGCCAATAAAATTGCATCTTGTAAGGCTGTACCTTGCGATGAAACCATATCGGTGTTCATGTTTTGAAGATACATTTTCGCTACGGCATAATCTGTAGTAATAGGTAACACAGGATATGCAGCGCCAGCGTAACCAATTATTCCGATGCGATCGCTTCCTAACTGATTGATTGTTTGAGAAACGATTTGCTTGGCTTTTTCTAAACGATTGGGAGCTATATCTTCGGCTAACATACTTTTAGAGACATCGACTGCAAAAACAATATCGACACCTTGACGTTTAACCGTTTCTATTTTAGTTCCTATTTTAGGATTTACTAAAGCAAGTATTATTGCTGAAATTCCTAAACTGACAACAAAAAGTTTTAAAAAAGGTTTGAAAACAGAAGTATTAGGTGCTAATTTTTCTAAAATTAAAGCATCTCCAAATTCTTTTTGTTTACGTTTTTGCCATATGTAATGTCCTATATACAGAAAAAGTAATACAGGTAAAATTACAAAGGCGATAAAGTATTTTGGTTGATCTAATTCCCACATAATTAAATAAAGCTTCTGTATAAGGTTTTACGTAGTAACAGCTCAATACATAAAAGCACTAAACTTAAAATAACTAGCGATCTAAATTTTTCGTCGTAATTATAAAAACGTTGTTCTTCAATCTCTGAAGTTTCGAGTTTATTAATTTCAGCATATATTTTTTGTAATGATTTATTATCGGTTGCGCGAAAGTAAAGTCCGTCAGTTGTTTTAGCAATCTGCTTCATCAATTCTTCATCAATTTCAACTTTCATCATTTTAAAAATAAATTGACCGTTTGGAGCAAGCGCAGCAGGAAATTCGGCCATTCCGTTAGTACCGATTCCAACGGTATAAACTTTAATTCCAAACTCTTTCGCAATTTCAGCTGCCATACGCGGATCAATGAACCCCGAATTATTAACCCCGTCTGTTAACAAAATAATTACTTTACTTTTGGCATCGCTATCTTTAAGTCGGTTTACAGCTGTTGCTAATCCTACTCCAATTCCGGTACCATCTTGTAAAATATTATCGTATTTTATTGATTTTATTGCGTCTAACACAACTGCTTTATCACTTGTTACAGGTGTTTTTGTATAGCCTTCAGAAGCGTATACAACAATACCAATTCGATCTGAAGGACGTTGTGTAACAAACTCCGAAGCTACATTTTTTAAGGCTTCCATTCGATTTGGTTTCAAATCTTTAGCAAGCATAGAGCCCGATACGTCCATTGCCATAACAATATCAATCCCACGAGAAGTTTTTGATAGATTGGTAACATCCGTTGTTTGAGGTCTAGCTAAAGCTATTATTATTAGTGCTAACGCTAATATTCTAAAAACAAATAGTATAGGTTTTAAACGAGCTAATAACGAAGGTTTAACCTTAAAACCATTTACACTACTAACTTTTAAAGTAGCAGATTGGTCATTTCGTTTAAAATAATACCATGCTATTAATGCTGGTAAAACTAGAAATAACCAAAAAAACTCTGGATTTGCAAAGGTTATATTACTCATTTTTACTTTCTGCTTTTTTTAATTCGATAGAGTTTAGCGCACGTTCGCTTACTTGCTTACCGGCTTCATCTCCCTCTTTATGCATTATTAATATCAATTGTAAGCCTCCTTCTTGCGAAAAAGCTACAAAATCGTAAAAGAATTTTTTAGACGTTTTAGTCACTGGGTTTAACATAACTAAAGTTCCTATTGCTTTTCGTCCTTTAACCCCTTCGGGAGTTTCAAAATCGGCTGTTTTAACAACGATATCTTGACCGCCTTTGGCTTCGAGCATTTGCAAGCCCGATTCTAATGCTGTATCCAAATCAATTTGTTGTTCTTGTTTGTACTTTACTGTGGCTACAGTAATATTTACATCATCAAAAAAACTTCCGGAAGCGAATAGCTGCATCTCTTGTAAAAGTGCCATTGCATCTGGGCTAAATAATTCGCTATTATCCTGACGTAGTAATACATTAGGTGTATAAATTTTAACCCCTGGATTTCCGTATTCACTCGAAATCCATTCTTTTTTAAGCATCGCTTTAGATGACGATCCAAATAAATTAAAATCAGAAAAATACAAAACACCTGCAATACATACCACAAAAGCACATGCTGCTGCAATTAATTTGCGTTTTTTGTTTTGTTTAGCTTTTCGTTCTAATTCGGCTAATTGTTTTAACTCGTCTGGTTTTACCTCTTCAATAATTTCTTCAGGTAAAGCTTTATCAATCGTTACAATAACATTTTCAATGTTTTTACGATCTTCAATAATTTCAAAATCTAAAGGTTTTGATTTCGCAAATTTTACTAAATCGGCATTTTTTAAAATCGTTTCTAAAGCCTTAAATGTTTCTGGCTTTACAGCTAATTTTTTTTGAGTTGCGGCAATTCTTAAACCTTGAATTAACTCGGCAGTTGTACTTTCTTTAGCAGGGATTTGAATTGTCTCCTCAATATATGCTTTTGTAATATCTGTAAGTTGCGAATAATATTCTTTCACCTCTCCTCTAATAATTAAATTTCTAGATTCAAGCATGTTCAATAAAGACGTTGCGCGTTCTATTGGAGTTGCAAAAACAAGTTCTTCTTCTGGAGTTGCTTTAGGTTTTCTATTCTTCCAAAAATAATAAGCAAGTGCAATAAGTCCCGCCGTTAAAAGTAATATAGCTAGATAAATCCATGCGTTTGAAGTTTCGTTTGCCTTAGATATAGGTTTGATATCAAACATTTTTTGCTTTAAAGTATCAACCTGAACATTATTCACTATAATTTTAGCCGAATCGGTTAATACTTGTTTGTTTCCTATTAAAATGGGAAAACTCGGAATAGCGTATGTCCCCGAGTCAAACTGTGTTAATGCATATTTTTTTATAAATGCAGTTTGTGCATCATTTAAAAGTGTATCCGTAGGATAATTCTCTAAAACCTCTAACTGACCTATATTTTTTAAATCAGGAAAAGCAATATGAGTATTTGCTGGCGCAGTGACCTTTACTGTTAAGTTAAATTGAGAACCAATTTTAATTTGAGTCGAATCGACTTCGGTTATTAATTGAGGTTGTTGTGCAAAAGATAGTGATGCAAATAACCCCAAAAATATTGAACTAATTTTTCGCATCTTTATCTTGATTTAAAATAATTAAGCATTTTTTTTACGTAGCTTTCATCTACACGAGTTGTTATTACACCAGCACCAGATCTAGAAAAAGTTTCGCTAAAGTATTTAACTTGTTCTACGTAATACTTTTCGTATTCCATACGAGTTTGTGCAGATGTTGTATCCACCAAAATAGTTTCACCAGTTTCAGAATCAACCATAGGAACTATACCAACATTAGGCATTTTCTCTTCGCGAGCATCATACACACGAACTCCGGTTAAATCATGACGTTTACTAGCAATTTTAAGAGTTTGCTCGTAATCAGACGTCATGAAATCAGAAATCACAAATACAATTGCTTTCTTTTTTTGAATGCTTGATAAGTATTTTAACGCCATCGCTAAATCTGTTTTTTTAGATTTAGGTTCAAATTCTATTAAATCTCTGATGATACGCAATACGTGATGCTTTCCTTTTTTTGGAGGAATAAAAAGTTCGATTTGATCCGAAAACAGAATCAAACCAATTTTATCGTTATTTTGAGTTGCAGAAAAAGCCAGTGTTGCAGCAATTTCTGTAATAATTTCACTTTTTAATTGATTTTTTGAGCCAAAGCTTTGTGATCCCGAACAATCAACCAACAACATCATTGTTAGTTCACGCTCTTCTTCAAAAACTTTTACATAAGGCTCATTATATTTTGCAGTAACGTTCCAATCAATAGCACGAACATCGTCTCCGAATTGATATTGTCTCACTTCAGAAAACGTCATTCCTCGCCCTTTAAAGGACGTTTGATATTCGCCCGAAAAAATATGATCGCTCAATCTTCGGGTTTTAATTTCTATTTTTCGAACTTTTTTTAGTAATTCTTTCGTATCCATAGTACTTGTTTTTGGGGTTTAGTGTGCTTATACAGCTAAAAACAAATATTAAGGCACTTCAATCTCATTTACAATTTTGTTGATAATATCTACAGAAGTTACATTTTCAGCCTCTGCCTCGTACGAAATACCAATACGGTGACGTAAAACATCGTGAACAACCGCACGTACATCTTCTGGCACAACATATCCTCTGTGTTTAATAAACGCATAACATTTAGCAGCAGTTGCTAATGCAATACTTCCACGAGGTGATGATCCAAAACTGATATAATTTTTTAAAGATTCTAACTTATATTTTTCAGGGTAACGTGTTGCGAAAATAATATCTAAAATATATTTTTCGATTTTTTCATCCATATAAACCTCACGAACCGCTTGTTGTGCACGTAAAATTTGTTCAACACTAATTACTTGATTTACTTTCTGAAACGATCCTGCAAGATTTTGTCTAACTACCAAACGTTCGTCCTCTAACTTTGGGTAATCGATTACCGTTTTTAGCATAAAACGGTCAACTTGTGCTTCTGGTAGCGGATACGTTCCTTCTTGCTCCACAGGATTTTGAGTAGCTAATACTAAAAACGGACGGTCTAACTTAAAAGTTTCGTCGCCAATAGTAACTTGCTTTTCTTGCATCGCCTCTAACAAAGCCGATTGTACTTTAGCTGGCGCACGGTTAATCTCATCAGCAAGTACAAAATTTGCAAAAATTGGTCCTTTTTTAATTGTAAAATCATTTTGCTTGATATTGTAAATCATTGTCCCTACAACATCAGCTGGTAATAAATCTGGAGTAAACTGTATACGACTAAAACTACCCTGTACCGCTTGCGATAAAGTATTAATTGCTAAAGTTTTAGCTAAACCCGGAACACCTTCTAACAAAATGTGTCCTTGTCCTAATAAACCTATCAATAATCGTTCAATCATATATTTTTGACCAACAATTACCTTATTCATTTCGGTAACTAATAAATCAACAAAAGCACTTTCTCTTTCAATTTTTTCGTTAATTGCTCTAATATCTAAAGTGGTAGTATTTTCTTCCATAGTTTATTGTTTTTAGTGGATGTGAATTTAGCAACAATATTTTTACACTGCAAATTGTGAAAATATTTGAACACAACTTGTTAACATGTAGTTAAATAATATTTTATTAAAACTTTTAAAAGACTTTTAATATAAATAATGTAAGTTTTTAATTAAAATTCAAAAAAACAAGCTTTAAAAAAGCCGTTATAAGCAATTATTATTTTTTTACCAAAATAAATATAAAAACTATTGTTACATATTTACAAATTAATAAAACTAAATTTTAGCAATATGATAAAGCTTATTTAAAAAATAATGAATAAATTAGGATTTTAATAAACAAAAAATATAATGACACATAAAAGGACATTAGTTATCGGGGATATTCACGGTGGCTTAAAAGCCTTGGAACAAGTTTTACAGCGTGCTGAAGTGACCACAAACGATCAACTTATTTTTTTAGGAGATTATGTGGATGGATGGCCCGATACTGCAAAACTTATTGATTTTTTAATTGAAATAGACCAAACGCACGATTGTATTTTTTTAAAAGGAAATCATGAAGATTTATTTTTAGAATGGTATTACAACCAAAAACAAGATTTAATTTGGCTAAACAACGGCGGAAAATCAACTTTTGACATTTACTCCAAGCTAGACGATACAATAAAAACCAGACATATTGACTTTTTCGAAAAACTTAAACTTTATTACCTAGATTCTGAAAACAGACTTTTTACACACGGCGGATTCTCGAACCTTCGTGGGGTTAAAAACGAGTATTACGAAGGCATGTTTTTTTGGGATCGAACCTTATGGGAAATGGTTTTAGCTCTCGATCCAAATTTACCGAAAGATCATATTCGTTATCCAAAAAGACTACGCCACTATAAAGAAATCTTTATTGGACACACCACTGTACAAGAAATAGGTGAAAACACACCACAAAACTTCGCTAACGTTTGGAATATTGATACAGGTGCAGCCTTTGGCAACAAATTATCAATACTTGACGTTGACACAAAAGAATTTTGGCAAAGTGATAATTTAAACCAACTTTACCAAAGCGAAGGGCGAATTTTTACTCCTAGAGTTTAAAAATAACAGAACTAGCATTTTAAATTTAAAATATTACATTTGCAAAAAAAATGAACAACATGAAGAAATTATTGACTTTAGCCTTTGGATTATCAACAATCCTTGCTTCAGCACAAGCATTTACAGGAAAAGGAGACCAAAAATTAAACATTGGTGCTAACATACAAGATGGTGGTACTGGTATTGTTGCCGTATACGATTATGGTTTAGGAGAAAACATGTCAATAGGTTTATATGGAACTTATATGTTAGGTGTACACAAAGCATACGATGCAGCTAACTTTGAAGATAAAATAGATGTTAGAGCACGCTTTAACGCAAATATTGGAAATGTAATTGGTTTACCATCTCAAATTGATGTATACCCAGGTTTAAACTTAGGTCTAAAAAACTTTGGAGGACACGTTGGTGCACGTTACTTTTTTAGCGACGGATTTGGTGTAAATACCGAATTTGCCTTCCCAATTGCAACTTACGACAACCACGTTGTTGGATACGAGCATTTAAACAATCAATTCCAATGGAATATTGGAGTTTCTTTTAATTTATAATAATGAGTGTAATTGAAAAAAAACTAAAAGACCGTAGCGACTCTAAATGCGAAATCTGTGGATATGACCACGACTTAATGGTATATAACTTGCCACCAGATTCGCGTGAAAGTTTAGAAACTTCGGTTTTAGTTTGTAAAAATTGTCACGACCAAATCACAAACCCAGAAACCACAGACCCAAATCACTTTCGTTGTTTAAGTGACAGTATGTGGAACGAGCATTTACCCGTACAAGTATTGTCTTGGCGTTTACTTTCTAGACTTAAAAAAGAAGGTTGGCCTCAAGATTTACTAGACATGATGTACCTTGATGAAGATGCTTTAGCATGGGCACAAGCAACTGGTGAAGGCGACGACGACGAAGACAAAATTATTCACAAAGACAGTAACGGAAACATCCTTCTCGATGGTGATTCAGTAGTTCTAATAAAAGACCTTGATGTAAAAGGCGCAAACTTCACTGCAAAACGTGGAGCAGCCGTACACAACATCAAACTAGTGTGGGACAACGCAGACCAAATCGAAGGACGTGTAGAAGGACAACACATTGTAATCCTAACACAATACGTTAAAAAAACAAAGTAACCAAAAAGGCAATTCATTACGAGTTGCCTTTTTTTTATTGTTATAATTAGTAAAACTTGGGCATTCCGCGCCTTTTAATGGGCGCGTCGGGCTTTCGCGAGTCGCAATTTTTCCATTTCATTACAAAATGTGCTCCAACAAGCGCTCAATCCCTAATGCAAACTACAAAGTTTTAAGGTTACAAAATTCGTACTTTTAAATATATTGTATAAAAACCAACCATGCTAATTTATAATCCTTATCCTAATAATACTTTGTGATGTTCTACATTTAATAGTTCAAGATAAACAAAAAAATAGTACATATTTAACTTCGTTCCGTCGCTTTACCACAAGTGTAATCCCAGACAAAAAACTTAAATATGAATATCATACAAAGTAATATTTGTTAAATTTATTTATATATTAGTTTTTTAAATATTAACGCACGTATTGCAACCTTAAATCCGCATGTCTCAAATCTAAAGTTATTTTCTAGTGTTTTTTTAGTTTTTAGACTCTTATATTATTTC